>JABEVI010000275.1 GCA_013044085.1 Steroidobacteraceae bacterium | reverse complement strand
GCCCGCAATGTGCGCTTGCCGACGGGCGAGGACGGCGAAGTGACGGAACCGGCGATCGTCGAGTGACGGGCGGGCGAGTGTCCGTTGTTTGACCGACCTGAGCGCGGCGAGCGAGCCGTGCTGGTTGGCGTCGGTCTCGGCCAGGCGGTCGAACCTTCGAACCTGGCCGAGTTCAAGGCACTGGCGGCCTCGGCCGGCAGCGAATGCGTCGGCGTGGTGCTCGCGACACGGCCGCGGCCGGATCCGAAATTCTATGTCGGCTCCGGCAAGGCCGAGCAGATCAAGGCCTGTGCCGAGGAGTCCGGTGCCGACATCGTCCTCGTCGATCAGACGTTGACGCCGAGTCAGGAGCGCAACCTCGAGAAGCTCACCGGCCGGCGCGTCCTCGACCGCAACGGACTCATCCTCGATATCTTCGCGCAGCGGGCGCGCAGCTTCGAGGGCAAACTGCAGGTCGAACTGGCGCAGCTGACCCATATGTCGACGCGGCTGGTGCGCGGCTGGACTCACCTCGAGCGCCAGAAGGGCGGGATCGGCCTGCGCGGTCCCGGCGAGACCCAGTTGGAGACCGACCGGCGCCTGATCGGCAAGCGGATCCGCACGCTGAAGACGCGGCTTGAGAAACTCGCGCTCCAACGCGACACGGGGCGGCGCGTGCGGCGCGACGTACCGGTGCCGACGGTCGCGTTGGTGGGCTACACGAACGCCGGAAAGTCGACGCTGTTCAACGCGCTCACCGACTCGGCGATCTACGTCGCCGACCAGCTTTTCGCGACACTCGATCCGACCGTGCGGCGTGTGCGCCTCGATGGAATCGGCGATGTCGTGCTCGCCGACACGGTGGGATTCATCCGCGATTTGCCGCACGAACTCGTCGCCGCGTTTCGATCGACGCTGCTCGAGGCGCGGGAGAGCGAGCTGTTGCTGCACGTCGTCGATGCCGCCGATCCGCTGCGCGACGAGCGCATCGAGCAGGTCCGCGGGGTTTTGCGCGGCATCGGCGCCGCTGAAGTGCCGGAACTGTTGGTTTTCAACAAGATCGACGCGAGCGGCGAGCCGCCGCGGGTCGAGTTGGGCGAGGGCGGATTGCCGGCACAGGTCTGGTGTTCGGCGATCGCCGGCTCGGGGCTCGACGGTCTGCGCACGGCGATCGCCCGCTGCGTGCGCCCGAACCTCGTCAGGCGCACGCTGCACATCGCGTTGAGCGCCGCGGCCGTACGCTCCGAACTGTACCGGCGCAACGCGCTGCGCGCCGAGCGGCAGCTCGAGGATGGCAGCTGGGAAATCGATGTCGAACTCGAGTCGCAGGAGATTGCGGTGCTCACCGGCCGGCGCGGCGTCGAACTGGCGGCAGGTGGCCGCAAGCATGTCTCCTGAGCGGCTTGTGAGCGGAGCCGGGTCTGCCTAGAATGATCGGCTCTGTGTGCTGAATTTGATGCCCGCTGCCACGTATTTTTCGAACCCACTGTAAGGTCATCGATGGCTTGGAACGACCCCGGCGAGAAGCGCAATCCCTGGAATCGCCAGCGACCGCAGAACGATCTGGACGAAATCCTGCGAAACATAAAACGCTGGATCGGCGGATTGTTCGGCCGCAAGAGCGGTGGCGGCGGATCGAAGACGCCGTTGAACATCGGGCGTGGGGTGGCGACCGTGCTGGTGGTGATCGGCGCGGCTTGGCTCGGCAGCGGCGTCTACCGCGTCGACGCCCAGGAGCGCGCGGTGATATTGCGCTTCGGCAGGTACGTCGACACCACCGGCCCGGGTTACAACTGGCATTGGCCCTGGCCGATCGAGCGCAAGTTCATCGTCAACGTCTCGCATTTGTACAGCGTCACGGACGAGGAGAGCGTGCTCACGTCCGATACGAACCTCGTCGAGGTCAAATCGGCGGTTCAGTACACCCAGCCGGATCCGTTGAAAATTCTCTTCAATGTGCGTGACGTCAACGAGACGCTCACCCAGGTATGCCAGAGTGCGATACGCGAGGCGGTCGGACAGACGACGCTCGACAATGCGCTGGCGATGGACCCGACCATCGCAAGCCGTGCCCGCACGCTCATTCAGCACGCACTCGACCGTTACGACATGGGAGTTCACATCGTCAGCGTCAATCTGACCGACGTCAACGTGCCCGAGCCCGTTCAGGAAGCGCAGCGTGACGCGATCAAGGCCGACAAGGACCGGCAACGCTACGAGCAGGAAGCGCAGGCCTACCGGAACGACATTCTGCCGCGAGCGCGCGGTGACGCGGCCAGGGAGATCCAGGACGCGAAGGCGTACAAGGCGAAGGTCATCGCGATCGCCCAGGGCGAGGCGGCGCGCTTCGACGACGTCTACGCGCAGTATCGGCTGGCGCCCGCCGTCACCCGCGAACGCATCTACCTAGGAACCCTGGAAAAGGTCTACAAACGTTCCCGCAAGGTCATCGTCGAGACCAAGGGAGCCGGCAACGTGATGTACCTGCCGCTCGACAAGCTGCTGGCGGCGCCGCCGCCGGCGAGTGCGCCATCGGCACCTGTCGGCGGTGTGCCGCTCACCATCGTGCGCGCGCCGGACGGATCGGGCAGCACGCCACCGCCGGGCAACGGCGGCGCCGCGACCGGGGGGCAATGATGCAAAATCGCGTGCTGTACATCCTCCTCGCCGTCGTCGCAACGCTGCTGGTGGTGCGCGCGAGCGTATTCACGGTCGGCGAGGGCCAGTTGGCGATCAAGTCCGCCGGCGGCGAGATCGTCGACTCGAACTATCAGCCGGGGCTGCATTTCAAGCTGCCGATCGTCGACGAGGTGGCGATGTTCGACAAGCGCATCGTCACGCAGCTGTATCCGGCGGAGCGGTTCCTCACCCACGAGCAGGAACAGCTGAACGTCGATTTCTACGTCAAGTGGCGCATCGACGATCTGCGCCGCTACTACGAGTCGACCGGTGGTTCCGAGGACGTCGCCAACGCGCGTCTCGGCGAGACGATCAAGGACATCATCAAGAGCGTGGTCACCCGCCGGACGCTGCAGCAGGTGATCACCGAGGATCGCGCCAAGTTCACGGGCGCGATGATGAAGACCGCGGCCCCGGCGGCGCGAGAACTCGGCATCAGCATCGTCGATGTGCGCATCACCAAGATCGAGCTGCCCAAGCAGGTGCGCGACAGCGTGTACGACCGCATGCGGGCGACTTTCAAGGCGCAGGCTGCGAAACTGCGCGCGGAGGGCGCCGAGTCGGCGGAAGCGACACGGGCGAAGGCCAACAAGAAAAAAACCGAGATTCTCGCCGACGCAACCGCGCAGGCCGAGCAGATCCGCGGTGAAGGCGACGCCGCGGCGAGCAAGATCTACGCGGCCGCCTACTCGAAGGACCCCGAGTTTTACGCGTTCTACCGCAGCATGCGGGCCTATCGGGACTCGATAGGCACGCCCGGGGACATTCTCGTGCTCTCGCCGAAGGGCGCGTTCTTCAAGTATTACGAGCAGCCCAAGGCCCGGCGCTGAGATTCGGGGGCACGAGATCACCCATGGGTAAGAACGTCGTCGTGATCGGCCTGCAGTGGGGCGACGAGGGCAAGGGCAAGGTCGTCGATCTTCTCACCGACTCGGTGCAGGCGGTTGCGCGCTTTCAGGGAGGCCACAACGCCGGGCACACGCTCGTCATCGGCGGCAAGAAGACGATCTTGTCGTTGATCCCTTCGGGCATCCTGCACGATGGCGTGCAATGCCTGATCGGCAACGGCGTCGTGCTCTCGCTCGAGGCCTTGTTCAAGGAGGCGGACACGCTCGTGGCCGAAGGCGTGCCGGTCTTCGAACGGCTGCGGGTCAGCCCGTCCTGTCCGCTGATACTTGCCTCGCACGTCGCCCTGGACCGGGCCCGGGAGCAGGCGCAGGGCGCCAATGCGATCGGCACCACCGGTCGGGGAATAGGACCGGCCTACGAGGACAAGGTCGCGCGCCGCGCGCTGCGGGTCGCCGACCTGTTCCACCGCGAGCGTTTCGCGGCGAGGCTCGGCGAGGTGCTCGATTACCACAACTTCTTGCTGCAGCGATATTACAAGATCGCTTCGGTCGATTTCCAACAGGTGCTCGAGTCGAGCCTGGCGCTCGGAGAGCGGCTCGAACCGCTGGTCGCGGATGTCACCGGCATTCTCGAGCGCTTGAGTCTCGAGGGCCGCAACGTGCTGTTCGAGGGAGCGCAGGGGGCGATGCTCGACGTCGATCTTGGCACCTATCCGTTCGTCACGTCCTCGACGACCACCGCCGGTGGTGCGGCGGCCGGCACCGGCATCGGTCCACGACGGCTGCACGAGGTGCTCGGCATCGTCAAGGCCTACGCGACCCGCGTCGGCGCGGGGCCGTTTCCGACCGAGCTGTTCGACGAGTACGGCGAGCATCTGTCGCGGGTCGGTCACGAGTTCGGCTCGGTCACCGGACGGCGCCGGCGCTGCGGCTGGTTCGACGCGGTGGCGCTGCGTCGTTCGGTCGTGAACAACAGCTGCTCTTCGCTTTGCGTGACCAAGCTCGACGTGCTGGACGGATTGGAGTCGGTGCGCGTCTGTGTCGGCTATCGATTGGACGGTCGTCTCGTCGAGGCGCCACCCTTGCTGCCGGCGCGCTTCGTCGAATGCTCGGCCGTCTACGAGGAACTGCCGGGATGGTCGCAGAGCACGGTCGGCATCTCGCGCTACGAGGACCTGCCGGCGAACGCCAAGACCTATCTCGCCCGCCTGGAACAACTCGTCGGCGTGCCGATCACGATCATCTCCACCGGTCCTGATCGCGCACAGACGATCGT
>JABEVI010000008.1 GCA_013044085.1 Steroidobacteraceae bacterium | reverse complement strand
TCGAGCTTACGCATCGCGGCATTCAACAGGCGCATGCTGTGCATCGGCTGCCGCAGATCGTGGCTCGCGGTCGCCAGAAAGCGGCTCTTGGCGCTGTTGGCACGCTCGGCCTCGGCGCGGGCGGCGACCAACGAGGCGTCGATGGCGCGCCTCTCGGTCATATCGCGGACTGCGGCCGCGACATAGCGCCCCCCCCGCCACTCGAAGGGCGACAGACGGATGCCGGCGGGGAACTCCGAGCCGTCCGCGCGCAGCGCGATCAGTTCCACATCCCGCAACCCCATCTCCCGGCTGCCCGGTCGTCGATGGAATGCGGCGACGTGTCCGGCATGGTTCGCCCGAAAGCGCTCGGGCAGCAACACCTCGATGGAGCGGCCGATCAGCTCGGCCGGCCGGTGGCCGAACACGACCCGAGTCGTCTCGTTCGCGAATCGCACGATGCTTTCGGCATCGACGATGACCAGGGCATCGGGGCTGAATTGCACCAACTGTTGGCACAGCGCGGCGTTATCATTCATGGTTTGGCGGCTGGTGCATCCGACGGGGCTGGCGCGCTAGCTTAGCCGATTTTGGCGGTTCGGTGCGGCATAAGGGTGAGGCGCAAACCCATGCGGGGAAGCCGCGGGTGCGCGCCAGGCACCGATGCGGCAGTCTGCCGGGCAGTGTTCGCTGGAACCCGCGTACGGCCGGCACGCGCGCCCGACCTGTCGACAGAATAGGTGCAATTTAATGGATAACAAGCCCGCCTGGACGGAATCCGGGGCCATACTGAACCAATTGATGGAGATCGCACGGATCTCGGCGCTTGCCGAGATGGCGAGCGGCATCGCCCACGAACTGAACCAGCCCCTGGGCGCTATAGCGACCTTCGCGCAGGCCGGCGAACGCATGTTGAACCGGCCCGACCCCCTGCTCGGGCAGGCGCTCGACGTGTTCCGCCACATCAACCACGAGGCGCTCGGCGCCGGCGACGGTATCCGCCGCATCCGGCGCATCTTCGAGCATGAACGCGCCGCGCATGAAGTCTGCCGCATGGCCGATCTGGTCGGCGAACTGCGCCCGGTCCTCGACATGCTCGCGACCCGGGTGAACGGCCGTCTGCAGGTCGAGATCGGTACCGCGCCCGAACTGCCGGGCTTGCGCCTGGACCGGCTGAAGATCCAGCACGTGCTGTTCGCGCTCGTGCAGAACGCCTTCGATGCCGCGTCCGTGCGGGCCGACCAGGTCCCGGAGGTGCGCATCGAGATCAGCGGTGACCGCTATGCGATCGAGACCAGCGTGATCGATTCGGGCGAAGGCGTGCCCGCCGAGATCCAGGGCCAGTTGTTCCGCCCGTTCTTCACCACCAAGCTGCGCGGCACCGGTTTGGGTCTCGCCTCGAGCCGGGCGATAATCGAGGCCCATGAGGGTACGATAGGTTTCGAGGTCCGCAAGCAGGGCGGCAGCCGCTTCTGGTTCCGCCTGCCGGTGACCGCCGCCTGAACGGAGCTTGAATGGCCATACCGAACGGATCCCACAAGGACGGCGCGACGGTGTACGTCGTCGATGACGACGACGGCATGCGCCGCGCATTGAGCCTGTTGTTGAGCACGGTCGGCTTCGCCACCCAGTCCTACGCCCGACCGAGCGAGTTCCTCGCCAATCTGAAGCCTGACGAGCCGGGCTGCCTGGTGCTCGACATCCGCATGCCGGAGATGAGCGGACTGGAACTGCAGCAACAACTGAACCGCATCGGCTGCATGCTGCCGATCATCTTCATCACCGGCCACGGCGATGTGCCGATGGCGGTCCAGGCGATGAAGGCCGGTGCGTTCGAGTTCATCCAGAAGCCGTTCCGCGAACAGGACCTTCTCGACCAGATCAACCACGCGCTGCGCCACGACGCCGAAAGCCGCCTGAATGTCGCGCGCCGGACCGAGGTGCTGCGCCGGCTCGATACGCTGACGCCGCGCGAACGCCAGGTCATGGACATGGTCGTCGATGGCGGTGCGAACAAAGTGATCGCCATCGATCTCGGGTTGAGCGAGCGCACCGTGGAGATACACCGCGCCAAGGTCATGGAGAAGATGGGCGCACGCTCGGTCGCGCATCTGGTCAAGCTGCACATGACCCTGGCCGAATGAAGCGCGGACCCGACCGATGAGCACCGGGGTGTTGTTCGACGAGGACCTCATGCGGCGCTACGACCGCGAGGGTCCCCGCTACACCTCGTATCCGACCGCGGTTCAATTCCACGAGGCGCTCGGGCCGGATGCCTACACTCAGGCCGCCACGTCGAGCCCGGGGGCGCTCGCCGGCGCGCCACTGTCGTTGTACGTGCACATCCCCTTCTGCCAGAGCCCGTGCTTCTACTGCGGCTGCAACAAGATCATCACGCGACAGATGGATCAGGCCGATGCCTACCTGTCGCGGCTCACGAAGGAAATCGCGCTGCGCGGCCGTCATTTCGACCGCGCGCGAAAGGTCGAGCAGCTGCATTTTGGCGGCGGCACACCGACTTTTCTGCCCATGGACCGGCTGGCAACCGTGATCGGCACGATCGATCGGCACTTCAATCTGGTCCGCGACGACGAGCGCGACTACTCGATCGAGATCGATCCGCGCACCGTCGACCCGGCTGGCGTGCGCACGCTCGCGCAGCTCGGCTTCAACCGCCTGAGTCTCGGCGTCCAGGACTACGATCCGCTCGTCCAGCGGGCCATCAACCGGTTCCAGCCGGCCGAAACCGTCACCCGACTCCTGCAAGCGGCCCGGGAACACGGCTTCGGTTCACTGAACTTCGACCTGATCTACGGCCTGCCGCGCCAGACCCCGGAGACCTTCGCGGCGACGCTCGAGAAGGTGATCGCGCAACGCCCCGACAGGCTCGCCGTCTACGGCTACGCGCACATGCCGCAGATGTTCAAGGCGCAGCGCAAGATCGTTCCGGCCGAGCTGCCCGACGCCGCGACACGTCTCGCGCTGCTGAAGATGGCGATCGACACGCTCACCGGCGCCGGCTACGTCTACATCGGCATGGACCATTTCGCGCTGCCCGATGACACGCTGGCTCGCGCATACGCGAACGGCAGCATGCATCGCAGTTTCCAGGGATACACGACCCACGCCAGCCGCGATCTGGTGAGCCTCGGGGTCAGCGCGATCGGCCAGGTTGGCAGGCTCTACATCCAGAACCACAAGACGATGTCGCTGTATTCGGCGGCGCTCGACCAGGACCGCCTGCCCCTGCATCGCGGCGTCGTGATGAGCGATGAAGACCTTCTGAGGCGCGACGTGATCCAGCAGATCATGTGCCGCAACAGCGTCGACCGGGAATCGACCGGGCGCCGCTTCGGAATCGATTTCGACATCCATTTCGCCGCGGAGCTCGCGCGCCTCGAGGCCTTGCGGGCGGACGGTCTGGTCGAATGTGCCGGCCGGCGCATCGAGCTGACACCGCGGGGACGGCTGCTGATGCGCAACGTCGCGATGCTCTTCGATGCGTACAAGAATGCGGGTGCCGGCACCCCGCGCCTCTCCCGGGTGATCTAGACGGCCGTCCGCGCCGGCCTCACTCAGGACACCCAGCCGAGCGAGCGCTCGACCGCCTTCTTCCACGCCAGGCACAGCGCCACGCGCCGCTCCTCCGACATGCGCGCGACGAAGCGCTTGTCGACGCCCCAGTTCGCGACCAGGTCCTCGCGCCCGCGCCAGTAATCGACGGCGAGTCCGGCCGCGTAGGCCGCGCCGAGCGCGGTGGTTTCGATCATTCTCGGCCGGACGACGTCGAGACCAAGAATGTCCGCCTGAAATTGCATCAGCATCTCATTGCCGACCATGCCGCCGTCGACGCGCAGCTCGGTGATCGCGATGCCCGAGTCCTGCGCCATCGCCCGCAGTACGTCGCGGGTTTGATACGCGGTCGCCTCGAGTGCCGCGCGGGCGATGTGCGCGCGCGTCGCGAAGCGTGTGAGTCCGGCGATCACGCCGCGGGCGTCCGGGCGCCAGTACGGTGCGTACAGCCCGGAGAAGGCCGGCACGAAATACACATCGCCGTTGTCCTCGGCCTCGAGGGCGAGCGCCTCGACGTCCGCGCTGCGTTCGATCAAGCCGACGTTGTCGCGCAGCCACTGGACGAGCGCGCCGGCGATCGCGATCGAGCCCTCGAGCGCATAGCACGGCTTCTCGGTCCCGAACCGGTAGGCGACGGTGCTGATCAGTCCCGCCTGCGAACGCACCGGACTCGTGCCGGTGTTCATCAACAAAAAGCAGCCCGTGCCATAGGTGTTCTTCACCTCACCGGGCTCGAAACAGGTCTGACCGACCAGCGCCGCCTGTTGATCGCCGAGAATGCCGGCGATCGCAACGCCCTCGAGCAGCCGGTCGCCGGCGATGCCGTAGACTTCGCTGGAGGAGGCGATCCGCGGCAGCACCGCGCGCGGAATCGCGAATTCGCGCAGCAACTCCTCGTCCCAGTCGAGCGTCGCCAGGTTCATCAGCTGCGTGCGGCTTGCATTCGTGACGTCGGTGACATGCACCCCGCCCCGCGCACCCCCGGTGAGGTTCCAGACGAGCCAGGAATCGACCGTGCCGAAGAGCGCCTCCCCGCTCGCCGCCAGGTCCGCCGCGCCGGGCACTTCGCGCAGCAGCCATTGCAGTTTCAGGGCGCTGAAGTAACTGGCGATCGGCAGGCCGGTCTTCTCGCGCAAGCGGTCGAGCTCGCCCCGGGCGGCGTAGGCCGCGACCACATCGTTCGCGCGCGTGTCCTGCCAGACGAGCGCGTTGTGCAGCGCCTTGCCCGTGCGACGGTCCCACAAAAGCGTGGTTTCACGCTGATTGGTGATGCCGATCGCCGCCAGATCCCGCGGCTGCAACCGCGCGCTTTGCATCGCCTCGGTGATGACCGTGCGCGTGTTGTCGAGAATTTCCGCGCCATCGTGCTCGACCCAACCCGGCCGTGGGAAAATCTGCGCGTGCTCGCGTTGCGCCGAGGCGACGATGTGTCCACCACGGTCGAAGACGATGAACCGCGTGCTGGTCGTGCCTTGATCGATAGCCCCCACGTATCGCGTCATCTCGTGATCTCCGGCCGAAAACCCTCGCCGCCGCCACGGCGATGATCGCACAGGCCCCTGGGGGGCGGATATCCCCTAATTGCGCGCGCCGAACCCGCATGGCGGCGCCCGGCGCCGCGGCCTAGAGTCACGCGCATGGTTCACGATGGGTCCACCGACGGTGCCGAGCGCGCGCTGCGTGCCGATGAACTCCTGGATCCGGCTGCCTATCCGCACCCGGTCGCGCACGTCGAAGTGCTGCAGACGAACACCTCGCTGATCGCGCTGACCGGCGAGTACGCCTACAAGATCAAGAAGCCGGTGTCGTTCGCCTTCCTCGACGCGAGCACGCTGTCGCATCGGCGTTTCCTTTGCGAGGAAGAGCTGCGACTGAATGTCCGCCTCGCGCCGGAGTTGTATCTGGACGTGCTGCCGATCGTGCGCACCGCGTCGGGGCTGCGCGTCGGCGGCTCGGGCGAGACGCTCGAGTATGCGGTGCGCATGCGCCAGTTCGACCGGTCGCAGGAACTCGCGGCGCTGCTCGGGCTGGGCGAAGCCGGTGCCGCCGAGATCGCGGCTCTCGCACTTGCGATCGCGCGATTCCACGCCTCTGCACCGCGTCGCGTGGATGCGGCCGGCTTTGCCGGCACCGAAGGGATGCGCGCGGCCGTGCTCGGTACGATCGCGACGCTGCTCGCGCACGCCGATCACGGAATCGACGCACCCGGACTCGGCGCCTTGATCGACTGGACCCACGATGCGCTGCGCCGCTCGATGCCGCGCTTTCGCGAACGTGAGGCAGGCGGCTTCATCCGCGAATGCCACGGCGATCTTCACAGCCGCAACATCGTCCGCTGGCGCGGGCGCCTGACGCCGTTCGACTGCCTCGAGTTCGATGCGGCGCTGCGCTGGATCGACGTGATGAGCGACGTGGCCTTTCTCGTGATGGATCTGCACGGACGCAACCGCACGGATCTGGCGGCGATCTTCCTCAGTGAATATCTCACCCAGACCGGCGATTACGGCGGCATCGCGCTGCTGCCGTTCTACGCGGTGCACCGGGCGCTCGTGCGCGCGATGGTCGATGCGCTCGCAGCGGAAGCCGAGCCCGGCCGGCGCGCCAACGCCGATTCGCGCGCCGCCGCCCGGGTCCTCGCGGCGGACGGCTTCATGCGCCCGCCCAAGCCGATCTTGATCGCGATGCACGGTCCTTCCGGTTCGGGAAAATCCTGGTTGAGCGAACGTCTCGTCGGACCCGTCGGCGCGGTGCGGATCCGCTCCGACGTCGAGCGTCATCGCTTGTACGGAGCCTCGGCGGACCGGCACGCCGGGCGGGCCGATGCCCGCACCTACGCCCGGCTGCGCGAATGCGCCACCGCCTGCCTCGAGGGTTCGATGCCGACGATCATCGATGCCACCTGTCTGCGCCGCGCCGACCGCGACCGCCTGCGCGATCTCGCGGCCTCGATGCGCGTGCCGCTGCTGTTCCTGTCCTGCACCGCCGAACATGCAACCCTGGCGCGACGCGTCGGGCAGCGCCGCCTCGAGGGTGCGGACGCCTCGGATGCCAACCTGCGGGTGCTCGTGGCGCAACTGGCGGGCATGGAACCTTTCGCCACGGAGGAACGCGCGCAGCTCGTCGAGATTTCAACGAGCGACCCACAGGCGCTCGCCAAGGCGCTTGCGGCGGTCTCATCGCGGCGCTCGCTCGAACAGGCACCTGCTAGGTAGAATCCACCGCTGCGCAGCCGTTCATGGCGCGGCAGGATCCGTGCATGGACACGCCGGCGCCTGGATCGTGACGAGCGTCATCGATGCCGATGCCAGGGCGGCGGTGGGCGAAGACGAGGATTGGTCCCATCCGTTCCCCACGGCCAGTCCGCGCGGCACGTGCCTGAGTCTCGCGGCCAGCCGCTCGATCCTCGATGCGCATCACGGCGCGATCGGCCACGAGCACCGCGCCGCAGGCGGCGCTCGTTTCGGGTTCCGTCTGCCTGCCGAGGGCGCCTGACGCCCTCAGGCGCCGAACCAGGCATGCACCCGCGCAGCCTGGTCCGCGTCGTACAGAAGGCCAAGCTTCGAGCGGCGCCACAAGACATCCGCGCCGCTCGTGGCCCATTCCTGATCCTTGAGGTACTCGAGCTCGGCCTCGAACAATTGCGGCGCGATCTCGGCCCCGAGGCCGCGCGTATCCGCCGCATTGCCGAGGATGCGCTCGCTGGCGCTCCCGTAGGCGCGGCACAAGCGTAGGATCAATGCCGGCGGAAAACCGGCATGGCGGGCCAGCTGCGCGCGCGCGAACGCCTCGTAGTCGCCGCCGGCGAAATCGCCGCCTGGCAGCACGGCGGTGCGCGTCCACGGCCGGTCGGGCCGGCCGAGCGCCGGCAGCAGCTCGGCAAGCGCATGTTCGGCGAGCTTGCGGTAGGTCGTCAGCTTGCCGCCAAAGACCGAGAGCATCGGCGCCTGCCCGGCCGGTGCATCGAGATCGAAGGCGTAGTCCCGCGTGACCGTCGATGCGTTCTGCCGACCGTCGTCGTACAGCGGTCGGACCCCCGCGTAACTCCAGTGCACGTCATCGGCCGTGACCGGCTTGCGCAAATAATCGGAAACCGAGCCGCATAGGTAGGCGATCTCCTCGCGATCGGCGCGCAGATCCTGCGGCTCGCCGTCGAAAGGCACGTCGGTCGTGCCGATCAGGGTGAAATCGTGTTCGTAGGGAATCATGAACACGACACGCCCGTCGGCATTCTGCAAGGTGTATGCTTGGGCGCCCTCGTAGAGCCGGCGGACGACGATGTGACTGCCCTTGACGAGGCGCAGCGAACTGCGCCGCTGCGCCCCGCTCGCGCCGAGCACGGCCTCGACCCAGGGACCGGCCGCGTTGACCAGCGCCCGCGCACGCACGCTGCGCTCGACGCCCGCGCGATCCCGCAGCTGCACGCGCCATTCCTGCCCTTCGCGGTGCGCGGCGATGACGGCCGTTCCGACCTCGATGTGCGCGCCGCGCGCCCGCGCGTCCATCGCATTGGCGACGACCAGCCGCGCGTCGTCCGCCCAACAATCCGAGTATTCGAAGCCGCGCTGGAACTGCTCGCGCAGAACCTGCAATTCCAGATCGCGGCTACGCCGCAGCGAACGCGTCGCCGGCAGGCGCCTGCGTCCACCGATGTGATCGTAGAGCAGCAAACCGAGGCGCAGCATCCACGCCGGCCGCAGCCCACGGTGCAGAGGCAGCACGAAACGCAGCGGCCAGATCAGATGGCCGGCGGCGGCCAGCAACACTTCCCGCTCGGTCAGGCTCTCGCGCACCAGGCGGAACTGGTATTGCTCGAGATAGCGCAATCCGCCGTGGATGAGCTTCGACGAGGCCGACGAGGTCGCGCACGCAAGATCCCCGCGCTCGGCGAGCAGCACGCCAAGCCCGCGGCCGGCCGCATCACGGGCGATGCCGACACCGTTGATGCCGCCACCGACGACAACGAGGTCGCATGTCGCCGGGTCAGCAGAGTTCATCGAGATTCATACGTTCTGTCCACCACGCCGTAACGCCGCCTCTGTCGGCACCAGCAAGTGCTCCCAGGCAAGCGACAAGAGACAGATGATCGATGCGCCGCCGATTAAACACAAGCAGCGCCGGGCAAGGGTGCCGGCCGGTGTAGCTCAGGAAATCGCGGTCAGACCGGCGAACAGAGTTCGGTGACGGCTGCCCTTGCGGTAAAACACCGGCGGTTCACCGAGCGGCGCGTCGACTTCCACCTCGGCACCGCCCGCGAATTCGATGCCACTCCAGACGTGGATCCACGCGGTGCCGGCGGGCAGATAGACGCACTGGCGGCTCACGCCCGCTTCGAGGACCGGCGCGACCAGGACGTCTTCGCCGTAGAGATACGAAATCTGGCTGTCGTAAGCCCTGGGGTCGTCTTCGAAGTGCAGGAACAAGGGTCTTTGCACCGGCAACCCGGCACTCACCGCCTCGGCGCTGAGTTCCGCGAGGTAGGGCCCCAGATGCCGGTAGACGCGAGTCATGCGCGCGAAGTGCGCGAGCACCACCGGATCCGCTTCGATTTGCAGATTCTCCGTCGGCCGATTGCCCTCGTGCGTACGCATGACGGCGGTGAACGCGGCCATTTCCGCCCAGCGCTGGATGAGTTCGGCGCTGCGTACATTCCCGAACAAGCTCGTGTAGCCGCCGATGTCGCTGTGATGATACGCGTTGCCGAGGAGTCCCGAAGAGAGCGCCGCGCAGATCACGGTCGGCAGGCCGTCATGCCGGCTGAAATCGACCGACTGGTCCCCGGCCCACAGCAACGGACAGTGCGCCTGGATGCCGGTGAACCCGGCACGCATGAAAAACAGCGTATCGCCGGTTTTTCCGCGGCGCGCGACCGCATCCGCGTTGACCTTTCCCCACATCACGGGCCAGGCGTTGTGGGCGATCATGGGGTCGATTCCGCTCGCCAGACGCACATCCGTCGGCAAATACTCGCCGAAATCGGCCATCCAACCGGCGAGGCCGAAATCGAGCATGTTGCGGCCGATGATCCGTTCCGTGAACCACTCCGCCGCCGCCGGGTTCGTGAAATCGACGAGGCCGCAGTGGAACTCGCCGAAATCCAGCAGATGAGGTTCATCCGCGTCGCCGCGCCTCACCAGGTATCCAGCCGCGGCGGCTTCCGCGAACAGGCTGCCGTCGGCGCACAGGTAGGGATTGACGTATCCGAGAAAGCGGATTCCCCGCGCCTCGAGCCGGCCGATATGGCGGTCGAGATCCGGATATCTCGCCGCGTTCCAGCGCCAATCCCAGTACAGGCGCCTGCCGAACGAGGTCTCGCGGATGCCGACCCAGTCCTCGCACCACAAACCACTGACCGCGGCGCCTGCGGCGAGATATTTCTCCAGCCGCTCGAAGCTGCGCGCCCCGTCCTTCAAACCGATGATCGCTCCCTGCCGCACCCAGTCGGGCAGCGGGGGCTGGCGTCCGAAGCGCGCCGCCAGCGCGCTCACCAGATCCACGAACCGTTCCGCCCGCCAGATCTCGACACGCCGGGGCAGCGCCCAGACCTCGATTTCGTGGAATTCGCGATGCCTGAAATCGAAGACCGCGTATGCGGTGCTCTCGACGTGGAGGGCGTAGTGTTCCGACGATAGATAGGTGGGTTGGGGATAGTTCGTCGTGTAGTAATTGCCGCCGCCGCCGTTGCGTCGGTTGGCCTCGAACGTGATGCGCGTGGACTTGTCGCGGCCGACGCCCGGCTCCGAGGTCCATAGCGGAAACCTGCGGCCGCGCAGATCGAAGTACGAGAACTGCTCGCCGCCGCCCCAGATTCTCTCCCCATGGCGGGCCGCGATCTGCAGCCAGAAACGGTTGAGCCCGTCCGCGGCATGGAGAAAGACAAGCGCGAGACCACCGGCGGATTCGTCGATTTCGAAGCGCACCGCCGCGGGTTCCGTCGGCGACGCGGCGAGCGCGACGCGCGTCCCCGAGGCCGACCGATCGACGACGGAGTGCCTCAGGGGAATCCGCGCGATCAGATGGTCGTTTATGCGGAAATTGCCATGATTCATCAGCACCGAAGGCTCGCCGACGCCAACATAGAGGCATGGCGCAGAGCGTCGGTGCCGCAACAGCGTCAACCCACCCACAACGATGTCGAACCCATCCGGATATTCGATCACCGGCATTTGGAGCCACCCATTTCCAACCGTCTAAAGGCAACAACCGAGCGGGCGGAGCACTCAGACTCCCAGGGGTCGGTCGGCTCCGCCCGCTCTCGATTCATCGGATCCCGCAAGCTCAGTGCCTGCCACCCACCTTCACGTTGAACTCGATGCCGTAGTAGCGGCTCGCATCGCGCGGAATGAAGTACTGGATGCTTCCGCCGGGTCCGCCGGTCTGCGCGAACGAGGCGTAGCTGGTGTTGCCGATGTTTTTCACCAAAGCCGTCACGCTCATGCGGTGGTCGTGATCGCTGAACGCGAGGCTCGCGTTCCACATGCCGTACCCGTGCAGTCGCAGGTAGGGGTTTTCCCCTCCGTTGGGGCAGTAGGAGGCGGTGCATGTCGCGAAGTCCGCGTACTGCACGCTTTGGTAGCTATAGTTGCTCGCGAGCGTCACGTCGAACGGCAGGCCCGCCGACCATGTGTAGTCCGTTCCGAGGTTCCCCTTGAACTTCGGCGCGAACGGCAGCGCACTGCCGCTCCGCGCAACGGAGAAGGGATTCGCTCCGGCAGGCGAATTGAACTTCGTCACATGCGCATCCGCATAGGTGATCCCGCCGTTCAAGTCCCATGCGCGCGAAACACGTGCCGCGCCGGTCAGTTCGAATCCCTGGCTCACAACCGATCCCGCATTGGTCAACTGCGTGATGACCACGCCGTTCAGGACCGTCGGGCTGTTGGCCTGGAAGTTGTTGAACTCCTCGCGGAACACGTCGGCATTCAGGTAAGCATCGCCATCGAGCAACGTCGACTTCAACCCGAATTCATACGCGGTCGACGTCTCGGGCGCCAGCGGCGCAGCCTGAAGGTTGTTCTGATTGAAATAGACATTGTAGGCGGGACCTTTGTAACCCTTGGCCACGGTCGCGTACGTCATCTCATCGGGCGTCGCGTCCCACTGCACGCCGATCTTGCCTGACAGGTTCGATTTCGAAGTCGAACCGTTGCCCTGGAAGGGCAGGCAACCGGGCTGCGGAGTGCAATTCGCCGAGATCACGCCACCGCCGCCAACCGGCGAAAGCGTGTAGTCATGGTATTCCGTCAGTTCATCGTGAGTCTCGCGTAAACCGACGATGCCCCGGAACGTCTTGGTGAAGTGCAGCGTACCCTGGCCGTAAGCGGCAACGCTAACGGTGGTCGACCCGAAGGTCGCGCTGGCCATGGGCGTGCTGTAGCTCGATGACCCCGGCTGGCACGGCGCGAGCCCGGTCGCGTCCGGAGCGAGTGTCGTCGAGTTACACACCATGTCGTTGCGCTGGAAGTAGCGGTTCTGTACGTCGTGATAATAAAAAAGGCCGCCGACGTACTCGAAGAACTGGTGGGCCGGCGAGGCAATGCGGATCTCCTCGGTCAGGGTCGAGGTCGTCTGCGGACCGATGTCGTGCACCATCCCGAATGCGCCACCGACGTACGCCGCCACCACCGGCAGGTTGTCGCCTTCGCGAATTTCGTTGAACCACCAATAGCGGTACGCGAGGATGTTGGTCAGCGTGTAGCCGCCCTTGGACCAATCTGTCTGCAAGGACAGGCCACGCTGGCGCTCCAAGCTCTGCGTCACCAGACTGTCGTCGACGGTGCGCGTCTTGTCGCCCTGGTAACTGCTGCCGGCCAGGATGCTCTGCAAAGCGCCTGCGATCGGCGCCGAAGTGCCGGCTGGAGTGCCCGGCGGCGTTCCGGTCACGAATGCGCAGCAGTTATCGTTCGATTCCGACCAGTCGCCTATGAACGTGAACTTCAGCGCGTCCGAGGCGTTCCACTTCCATATCGAGCGGATGCCTCGATGGTCGTAGCCGTTGATCTTGCTGGTGCCGGAATTGACCGAGGGCTGGTATAGGTTCGTCAGATTGCCGTCGTACCGACCCAGGAACACGGTGGTACGCGTGAGAAAGGTGTTGGAAATCGGCAAGTCTACGGATGCGCGGGTCCGCTGCTCGTTGCCCTCGAAGTAGGAGACGTTAACGTCGGCGTCGTAGGTGTCGCGCGGCATCACTGAGACCACGTTGATCACGCCGGCCGACGAGTTCTTGCCGAACAGGGTGCCCTGCGGACCGGGGATGACTTCGATGCGCGCGACGTCGAACAGATCACCGAACGCCTGGCCAGAAGTGCCCATCACGACGCCGTCGAGTACGTAGCCGACGCTCGGCTCCGCGCCTAGTGCGAAGTTGATCGTGCCAACGCCGCGCAAGAACAGCGACGTATTGAAGGGAATATCACCCTTGTGGAAGGTTACGCCGGGAATCTGGTTCAACATGCCTTCCATGTTGATCGCGGCGCTGCGTTCGAGCTGCGCACCGGTGTACACCGCGACTGCTGCCGGAACTTCCTGCAGCCGTTCTGCGCGCTTCTGCGCGGTGACGACGATCTCGCCGAGCTCTCCGGAATTGGCGGCAGCGGCCCCGCCGGATTGCGCGACGGCGCCGCCGGACGCCACCAAGCCCGCTATCGCCACCGCGGTGACGACAGTAGTACGAAATTTCACGAGAACATTGACCATGGCTCCCCCCCCCTGAAATGTCCGATCCGTTGCGCGTTCGTGTAGCGTACGAGCCACGCAGAGCTCGCGCCGACGGCTTTTTCTGTGCGGGCGAACATAGCATGGATATTATTGGTTATACAACTCTTATATCAGAGTTATTATGGCGGCGGCGCCATGGGCCGGCTGGAACCGATAACGGGCTGAGCACGGGGCTGGCGGGCGACCAAACTTCGTGATGCCGCGCTAACTGGAGGAGGCACATTGAACTTCACGCAACGACCTAACGAAGGTAACCGGGACGAAGCGGTCGACACACAATTCGGCAGAGCCGCGACCGGTAGGAGTGGCACTCCGGGTTGGGTGCGCTGGATGTTCCTCGCGCTGATCGTGTCGGCCAACATGATCAACTACGTCGACCGGGAAATCATTGCCCTGCTGAAGCCGCTGCTCGAGGCGCGGTTCCACTGGAACGACATGGACTACGGTAACGTCGTATCGGCGTTTCAATTGTCCGCCGTGGTTGCCTACATGGGCGCGGGATGGTTCATCGACCGCGTTGGCCTGCGCTTCGGCTACCCGATCGCGGTGGCGGTCTGGAGTGCGGTCGCGATGGCGCATGCGGGGGCGCGTTCGGTGCTTGAATTCGTCGGCTTGCGGTCCCTGCTCGGCGCGACGGAGGCGGCCCAAACCCCCGCGGCGGTCAAGACGATCGCCCATTGGTTCTCGACGCGCAAACGCGCGCTCGCGCTCGGCTTCATGAATACCGGCTCAAATCTCGGCCCGATCGTTACGCCGCTGATCGTGCCGCCGATCGTGATTGCGTTCGGATGGCGTGCGGCGTTCCTCATCACCGGCGGACTCGGCTTCATCTGGGTGGCCGCCTGGTTCGCGGCCTACGTCGCCCTGCCTGGAAAACAGCAGCCGGCGCGGCGGACGCGCGCCGCCGCCGCGCCCCTCTCGAAGCCGCCCGGAACCCGATGGCTCAGTCTGCTCTCGAATCGGCGCGTCTGGGCGGTTGCGGGCGCGAAACTGATCACTGATCCGGTTTGGTGGTTTCTGTTGTTCTGGCTGCCGGATTTCATGCATCGTCGATACGGATTGAATCTACACACCTTCGGGGTGCCACTCGCGGCGATCTACGTACTGGCCTCGATCGGCGCGCTCGGCGGTGGCGTGCTACCCGCCCGCATGCTGGCACGCGGTTCGAGCTTGAACGCGGCGCGCAAGACCACGCTGCTGATCTGCGCGATCGCCGTGACCGTTCTGCCCATGGTCTTTCTCGTGCAAAGCTACTGGTACGCCGTTCTGCTCATCGGGCTCGCGCTCGCCGCTCACCAGGGATTCTCGACCAACGTGTTCGCGCTGGCCGCCGACCTGTTCCCGGACGAGATGGTCGGTACGGTGGTCGGCATCGGCGCGCTATTCGGCAATCTTGGCGGTCTCGCGATTCTCGAACTCACCGGCTGGCAACTTTCGCGCTCCGGCGGCTACTGGCCGATCTTCGCGTATTGCGCCGTCGCGTACCTGATCGCGCTGGCGTTGATCCAAGTGTTGGTGCCGCGCATAGTCACGGTCCACGATCAGGCCGTCGAATGACAACACCGGATGCAGCGCGCGGTTTCAACCCGATCGTCACCCCGAACCCAGGAAGATCACAAATGCCCATAAATACAGCAAGCCGGGCGGCGCCATGGACAGCCTCACGGATCGCCGCGTTGTCGGCGGCATTCGGCGTGATGGCGCTGATGTCGGCGGGCGCGAGCGCCGAGCCGCCGACCCAGAGCGCGGATCGGCCGGCAATACCCACTTCGAACAGCAGCTACCTCGACGCTCAAGGCACCGCCCACGTGACCCGGGTCGTGCCGATCCCGACGACGGTAAGTCCGCAGGCGCGGGCTTTTCTCGCGCGGCAGCCGCCGGACCTCGGATCGATGTCGCTCGCGGAACGCCGCAAGCAGACCGATATCTGGCAGGCCGCGCGCGGCGCGCGCTTCGAAGCCATGTACCCGGTGCGCGTACGCGAGCGCACCATGGCCGGAGTGCCGGTGAGGATCGTAACGCCCCTGCGCATCCCCGCGAGCAATCGCGACCGGGTATTGATCAACCTGCATGGAGGCGGCTTCGACTCCGACTCCGGTTCGCTGACCGAAACCGTGCCGATCGCCAACCTCACGCGGACCGAGGTCGTCGCAGTACTCTATCGGCTGCAACCGGAGCATCCCTTCCCGGCCCAAATCGACGACGCTGTCGCGGTCTATCGTCGGTTGCTCGTGCACTACAAAGCGCGCCACATCTGCATCTACGGAACTTCGGCCGGTGCCGTTCTGACTCCGCAGGTCGCGGTGCGGCTGCGCCAGCTCGGCCTGCCACTGCCCGGTTGCCTCGGAGTCTTCTCTGGCGTGGGCGATTTGAGCCAACGGGGCGATTCACAGGCGATCTTCGGCCTCTTCGGCTTGTCCGGTCCGCTCGGCCTGCCGCGGGATCGCCCACGCACCGCGGGTGCTGCGAAGCCGGTCACGGTAAACATGAAGGACCCGCTGCGCTCACCGCTATACGCGGACCTTCACGGCTTCCCGCCGACGCTGTTCGTGACGAGCGAACGTGACATGCTGCTCAGCGGAACGACGATACTGCATTTGGCATTCCTGCGCGCCGGAGTCGACGCGCGCCTGGTAGTATTCGAGGGACTGCCGCACGCATTCTGGAACCATCCGGGTCTGCCCGAGACCAAAGAGGCCGACCAGATCATGGCTGCATTCTTCGATAAACACCTTGGATCGCAATGAGATTTCCAAGAGCAGAACCGCGGTCAACGACTGAAGGGAAGCAGACGTGACAGAGACGCCAGGTTACCGACCCTTGTATCGCCAGGTCTACGACATCCTGGTCAACCGCGTGGTACAGGGCGCCTGGCGGCCGGGAGAGTCGCTGCCGAGCGAGCAGAGCCTCGCCAAGGAACTCGGGGTGAGCCAGGGAACCGTGCGCAAGGTGCTCGATGCGCTGACCGCGGAGAAACTCCTCGAACGGCGCCAGGGCAAGGGCACGTACATCGCCGAGCACACCCAGGAGCGCGCGCTGTTCCGCTTCTTCAAGATCTCGCGCCCGGGCGGCGCGCGCCTGAAGCCCGAGCGCACCAGCGAGGCGGTCAAGGTGCGCGCGGCGCGCGCCGCCGAGCGCGCCAAGCTCGACCTGGACCGGGATGCCCGCGTCGTCGAGATCACCCGCACGCGCTTGATCGATGGGCAGCCCGCGCTGCACGAGAGCATCGTCGTGCCGGCGCATATCGTGCCGGGCATCGAGAAACGCGCCGCGATGCCGAACACGCTGTACTCCCTGTACCAGACCGATTACGGCATCAACATCGTCGCCACCCACGAGGAAGTGCACGCTGAACTCGCGAGCGCGGCGGATCAGCGCATCCTCTCGGTCGCGGTCGGCAGCCCGATCCTCGTGATCGACCGCCTCGCCTTGTCGCTGCAGGAGCGCAAGGTCGAGTGGCGCGTCAGCCGGGTCCGCTCCGACGGGCTGGTTTACGCGGTGACGCTCACGTGAAGCGCACCGCGGCGCGCGGCGCGGCGGACCTGGATTGCCTCAATTCTGCGTGAGCCCGCCGTCGACGAGGAAGTTCGCCCCGGTGCAGCCGGCGCTCTCCTCGGAGCCCAGGAACAACGCGAGCCGCGCGACGTGCCCGGCGGTCAGCCGGAACTTCAAGGCCTGCAGCTCGATGAACTGCGCATCGAGTTCCGGCGTCAGCCACAGCGCGCGCTGCCGCTCGGTCAGGATCGCCCCCGGCACGATGCAATTGACGCGCACGCCGGAGGC
>JABEVI010000069.1 GCA_013044085.1 Steroidobacteraceae bacterium | reverse complement strand
TGGGTGTTCGGCTCGCACCTGGTCGCGGTCCGCAACCGCAGGTATTGGAACAACGCGGCGACCCGCATCGACCGCATCGATTACATTACGACCGCGGATCCGAGCGCCGAACTGAGCGCCTTCCGGGCCGGTGATCTCGACATCACCTCGACGATTCCGCCCGACGATTACCGCTGGGTCGAAAGACACCTGCCCGGGCGATTGCACGTCTCGCCTGAGCTGGCCGTCTATTACCTCGGCTTCAATCTGACACGGCCGCCGTTCAGGCATGCGAGAAAACTGCGCCGGGCGCTCTCGATGGTGATCGACCGTGAGCGGCTGGTCGCATCGGTCACCGGTGGTGGCGAGCGCCCGGCCTACACCTTCGTACCGCCGGGAATCCCGGGATACACGCCACCGCTGCCGGCCTATGCCCGCTGGCCGATGAGCGAACGCATCGCGCGGGCCCGGGCGCTGCTCGCCGCGGCGCGCCTCGGCGCCGGGCCTTTGCGCGTCGGCTTACGGTACAACACGGGGGAGTTGCACGAGCGGATCGCGGTCGCGGTTGCGGCCATGTGGAAGAGTGCCCTGAACGTGGATACGACGCTGCACGCCGAGGATTACAAAGAGCTGGTTCAGGACATCGACCAAGCGAGGGTGACCGAGGTGTTTCGCGCCAGCTGGGTTGCCGACTATGAAGACCCTTTCAGCTTCCTGCAGGTATTACGAAGTGGTTTCGGCATCAATCTACCCCGCTACTCGAACCCCGCCTACGACGCCTGGCTTCGCCGGGCCGATGCGCAGGTGGATCCGACACGGCGCGCGGACCGGCTCGCGCAGGCCGAGGCACTGATGTTGCACGATCAGCCAGTCGTGCCGTTGTTCTATTACGTCGCCAAGCACCTGGTCGCCGCTTCGGTGCACGGCTGGCGGGACAACGCGATGGACGTGGTTTACGACAAGGATCTCGCGGTGACCGCAAGCGGCGGCGCGCGTTGAAATCCCCGCCGCCGCGCGCCATGCGTGTTTGCGAATGGCTTTTTCGAATGCCAAACCTTAAGATCGACCGTCCCTTTCGCCCCAACGGCTTGGAGAACCAGATGCAGCAGGGATCGTATGGCCGGACTTGGCTCTTGGCCGGTGTCTTGATGGGGCTGAGTTTCTCGCTGTGTGCACACGCCACCGGTAATGCGGCGCTCGGCAAGAAGAAGTTCTATACCTGTTACGGCTGTCACGGCATCCCCAACTACCGAAACGCCTATCCGGCGTATCGCGTGCCGAAGCTGCGCCATCAGCATGCCGCTTACATCATCGCCGCGTTGCATGAGTACAAGGCCGGCGAGCGGCCACACCCGACCATGCATGCGCAGGCCAGCTCCCTGTCCGACCAGGACATGGAGGATATTGCCGCCTACCTGCAGGGACCCGAGCCGATTGCGCCAAGCACGCAGCTGACCGGCAAGATGCCGCCCCAGGCCCAAACCTGTGCGGCGTGCCATGGTGCGAACGGCACCGGGATCGCGGCGCCCCTGGTACCGAAGCCGCCGATTCTCGCCGGACAGCACGAGGATTACTTGATCCAGGCGCTCGACCAATATCGAAGCGGGCGGCGCAAGAACCCGATCATGATGGGCATGGCACGTTCGCTTTCCAGCGAGGCCGACGTGCGCATCGTCGCCCACTGGTTCGCCAGCCAACACTCGGCCCTGGCGACCGCGACGCCCGACAGCAAGTAAGCAGCGACCGCCGGCGGCTGCGCCGGCACCGCCCCGGGGTTGGACGGGCGCTCAGCGGACCTTGTCCAGGAAGCGGGCAAACTTCGTGTAAAACGCGATTCGGTCCGCCTGCCTGCGCAAGCGCCGGCCCTCGTGACGCGCGATCATCACCCGGACGCGGACATGACGGCTTCGAAGAAGATCCGCCATTTGCATCGACTGACTGACGTTCACACGCCGGTCATTGCGGCCGTGCGCGATCAGCGCGGGCACCGTGATGCGGTCGGCGAGCGCGAGTGGCGACAAGTCGCGCAGGAAAAGCCGCACGCCCGGGTCGCGCTCATCGCCGAATCGGCTGCGTGCGATTGCCTGCCATGGCGGGCGCAGATCGTCCAGATAAGTGGGCAGATCGGTCATGCCACCGAAATCGACCACGCCGCGCAGCCGCGCCGAGTAATCCACCGCCGCCATCAGCGCCAGGTATCCTCCGTACCCACGGCCTGCGACGACGACCCGGTGGGCATCGATCCCGGGTTGACGCTGCAGCCAGACGAGCAGCGCGCCGATGTCTTTGAGGACATCGGCGCGGCGCCAACCCTCACCGAGCGCCGCGTAGCCGGCACCGAATCCCGAAGAGCCACGCAGATTCGGGGCGACCACCGCGTAGCCCAGGTCGTGGACGACGAATTGAATCCATGGATTGAATTCGGGGCGGAAGTCTCCTTCCGCGCCCGCGTGAAACAGGATCAGCGCCGGATGTTTGCCCGCGCCCGCAGGCTCGTAGAGGTAGACCGGGAGCTGCCGCGATCGGCCATCGACGCTGTCGAAGGTGGGAAACCGTGTCAAGCGCGGCGCGATGAACTCAGCCGCACTGACCGCGCCGAGTTCGTTGTGAGTCCAGGCCTCGAGCCGTTCGCCGGTCAGATCGATCACGAACGCATTGCGCGGGCGGTTCGGCGCGCTGAACGCGAACGCGAGCCGTCGGCCCGCCGGATCGAAGTGCAGCGACTCGACTCGACCCACCGATGGCAACGGTGGCAGTGGCAATTCTCGATGCTTGCCAAGATCGACGACGCGCAGCCGGTCGCCGTCGCCTTCGATCTGCGTGTAGGCGAGCCGGCGGCCGTCGCGCGACAGGGCGAAGCGCTCGACATCGCCGCCGTCACCCGGCGCAACGAGCGACTGTCGGCCAGTCGCAAGATCGACGTAGTGCAGCCCGCGATAGTTCGCGCCATCGGCCGTGATCAGGTAGACACCGAGCCCATCGCGGGAAAACCGGGCTTCGGGAATGGCGGCACGGTTGTGCGGCGCGGTGATGTCACGGCGTTGCCCGCTTGCGATGTCGATGGTATAGAGCCGTATCTCCCCGTCCGCGAGGGTGGAGCGCACGAGTAGCCGCCGATCGCCCGGCGACCAATCGAGCGGCACCGGATAGGCGTCGCTGCCCGCGACCACGACGCGCGCGACGGCGCGCGCCTCCGGTGCCATCAACTCCACGCTCTCGCCGTCCCGCGTATGAGCGGCGAACGCCAGTTGTTTGCCGGAATTCGACCAGACCGCGTCGCGGACATCGTTCTTCGCCGCGGTCAGGGCGCTTGCGTGCCGGCTGCCGGTGCTCTGAACGTACAACCGGTAGTTGGCGCGACCGTCACGGTTCTTCGTGAACAGGAATTCGTCCAGCCAGGGGTTCGGCGAGAATGCGCCGTCGCGGATGGGATTGTGGAAGAAGCTCAACGGTCTTTGTCTCACGTGCGCGGAGCCCGCGGTATCGGTGAGCAGGCTAAGCTGCCGCGTTTGTCCGGTGCGTGAGGCGATCAGCAACTCTCCCCGCGCAGACCAGCCGAGGGGCGTTGCGCCGTGCGCGGCGAGACGGGAGGCGAGGCTGGCGATGAGTTTGGCGTTCGCGGGCCGCACGCCGCCGCCGTTGGGCGCCATGCCCGGTGCGGCCGTAGCCGCAAAGCAGCTGTGGCCGATCCACGCCATGCCCACAGCCAAGATCCCGGTCGACAGCAGTCGGTTTATTTCCAATTTCAGCGTTCCTAAGTACGTAGGCGGCGAGGATAATGTCGGTTCGAGGGACAATGATACTGACCCCCAAGTTCAATGATGGACGATCCACGCTGGAGCGCATGAATACCGATTTGACCCGGGTCGGCGACGGACTGTACGCAATCGACACGCACCATCTGCGGCCGCGGTTGGACGCGAGCCATCTCATCGTCGATGGCGGCCGCGCGGTGTTCGTCGACACTGGCCCCTCTGCCGCCGTACCGCGACTGTGTGCGGCGCTCCAAGCGCTCGGTCTGGAGCCGGATGCGGTCGAAGCCATCCTCGTCACCCATGTGCATTTGGACCACGCGGGTGGCGTTGGCCGTCTCGCGGCGGCGCTGCCGCGGGCGAAAGTCATCGTGCATCCGCGCGGCGCCCCTCATCTCATCGACACCTCCCGCCTCGTTGCCGCGACGCGCGCGGTCTACGGGGCTGAACATTTCGAGCGGGTGTACGGCGAAATGCGCGCCGTGCCCGCCGATCGGATCGTCATTGCCGAGGACGGCCACCGGCTCGCGATCGGCCGGCGCCACTTCGAGCTGCTGCACACGCCGGGTCACGCGCTCCATCACCTGAGCGCCGTCGACCCGGACACGCGTGAGGTGTTCAGCGGCGACACCTTCGGGGTGAGCTATCGGGAGTTCGACACGGCCGCCGGCGCGTTCATCGTTTCCACGACTACACCGAGCCAGTTCGATCCGCCGCAATTGCTGGGCTCGATCGACCGGCTGCTCGGCCTGCGGCCGAGCGCGATCTACCTGACGCACTACAGCCGGGTGGATGACGTGCCGAGGCTCGGCGCGGAGCTGAAGGCGGACGTCGAGGCCATGGTCGAGATCGCGCGTGCGGCGGCGCCTCCCGGCGAGGCGCTGGCTGCGCGGATCTTCGCGCATTGGTCGCGCCGGCTGGATGCACACGGATTCCCGGCCGATCCGGACCGCCGACACGCGCTTCTCGATGGTGATGCGGCGTTGAACGCGGCGGGACTCGAGGCGTGGCTTTCGCGAACGCGGCGCTAGTGAACTGGGATATCGCCGAGTGCGCCGTGCACGACCTAGGCGACGCACCGCAGGAGTGCGATGCGGCCTATGGCGGCCTGCTGGACGCGCTTGGCGGCTCATTGGCGGCGCTCGCCGATGCCGACTGTGTGCGTCTCCTGGGGCCGATCGTGCCCGGCGCAACGATGGCGCGCGGAGCGCGCCTGCCCGGCACCAGCCATGAGCTCGATCCGGTTGCGGCCGCGTTCTGCGTCGGCGTTGCCGCGTGTTGGAGCGGTGGGAGGGATCCGGCCCGCGAGAATTTCGGCGCGCTGTGGGCGTTGATGGATTACCGCTCACGTCGGGCACATGATGGTGCCGAGCCGCCGCTACGTGTCGACGAGCTGCTTGCCGCACTCACCCGGGCCCGGCGCATCCAGGCGGCGCTCGAGGCTGAACCCGGGTATCCGTCCCTCGCGATGGCGGGGAAAGTCGCGGTGCGGGTCGCCTCGGCTGCGGTGGCGACGCAATTGCTTGGCGGCGATCTCGCCCAAATCGCCGCCGCGTCGACGCATGCCTGGCTCGACGGTGCGCCATTGCCGGCGCATCCGCGAGCGACACCCATCGCCACCCGCACCCGCTGGGCCGCCGCCGATGCAACCAGCCGCGGTGTGCGTCTCGCGCTGATGGCGGTGGCGACGACCGGCCACCCCGGCGCCAGTTCGGGTGGCCGGCGCCTGGCGCTCCCCGACGTGCCGCCAGTCGATGTGAGTGCGTGCATCGAGCGGTTCGCCGCGCAGCTTTCAAGCCATTTCGGCGCGCGCCGCGGTGCCATGATCCTCGCCCGTGTCACCGACAGGGCCGCTTTGGCGGCGATGCCAGTGCATGAGCTTTCGGCGCTCCTCGTCCACAATGCGTGAATCTCATTCAACGGACGAGGAGTTCGCGGCGCTCGCGCAGGGGGCGGCACTCCTTGGCTTGAGCCCGAGCACGACGCAGCTCGCCATGCTCCTGGTTCTCCTGGATGAGTTGACGATCGCCAACACCCAGGTCAATCTGACGGCGATTCGCGACCGGCCAGGGATGCTGCGCAAACATCTGCTCGACAGCCTGAGCGTGGCGCCATTCCTGAGCGGCGAAAGAATCGCGGACGTCGGCACCGGCGCCGGCTTTCCTGGCCTGCCACTCGCGATAGTCCACCCTGAGCGACATTTCACCTTGATCGAGTCAACCGGCAAGAAGGCCCGCTATGTCGCCCGGACCGCCGAGCGCCTCGGTTTGGGGAACGTCGAGGTGGTGGCGCAGCGCGCCGAGCACTACCGGCCCCCGCAAGGCTTCGACGCGGTCCTCGCGCGTGCGGTCTGCGCGCTCGCCGCTTTGGCTGAAAATGCCGGCCACCTTTGCGCTCCGGGGGGCCGCCTACTCGCGATGAAGGGCCGCCGGCCGGACGGCGAGATCAGCTCGCTCGGGGGGGGCTGGCGTGTCCTCGCCGTGCACCGCTTGCATGTGCCGGGGCTGGACGAGCAGAGGCATCTTGTGGAAATCTGTCGGGCCAAGCCGAGATCGAGCGCAGCATGAAGCGGGTCATCGCGATCGCAAATCAGAAAGGCGGCGTCGGCAAGACCACGACCGCCGTCAATCTCGCCGCATCGCTCGCCGCGACCAAGCGGCGGGTTCTGCTGATCGACCTTGATCCACAGGGCAACGCGACGATGGGCTGTGGGGTCGATAAACACGATCTGGCGCGCACCAGCTGCGACGTGCTGCTCGGTGAATGCACCGCCGTCGAAGCCTTGGTCGCCGCCGAGAACGCCGGATTCATGTTGTTGCCGGCAAACCAGGATTTGACCGCGGCCGAGGTGCGCCTGTTGACTATGATCGCGGGCAGGGAGTTCAAGCTGCGCAATGCGTTGAAGGCCGTGCGCGAGGATTTCGACGTGATCCTTATCGACTGCCCTCCTTCTCTGAACATGCTGACGTTGAATGCCATGGTGGCGGCCGACTCGGTCATGGTGCCGATGCAATGCGAGTACTACGCGCTCGAAGGGTTGAGCGCGCTCATGCAGACGATCGAACAAATCCGCGCCAGCATCAACCCTGAGCTCCAAATCGAGGGTCTGTTGCGAACCATGTACGACCCACGTAACAACCTGGCGAGCGAGGTGTCGGCACAGCTGATCGAGCACTTCGGCGACAAGGTGTTCCGCACGATGATTCCCCGCAATGTGCGACTCGCCGAGGCGCCGAGCTTCGGCAAACCGGCCCTGCTGCACGACAAGGAGTCGCGTGGTGCGCTAGCCTACCTCGCGCTCGCCGGCGAGATGATTCGGCGCGACGACGAAGCGCCCGTCCCCGTATAATCCGCCCCATCCGGCCACCGCCAGCCTCCAGGACTTCCACGATGTCGGGCAAAAAGCCGTCTTTGGGCCGCGGGCTCGCTGAACTTAGTCCGCTGCTGGCGAAGCGGGCGAGCGCCGCCACAGCTCAAGCCATGCCGGTCGGCGAACGGTTGGCCCAGTTGCCGCTCGATCTGCTGCAGCGTGGCAAATACCAACCCCGGGTCGACATGCGGACCGACACGCTGACCGAATTAGCGGACTCGATCAAGGCTCAGGGCATCGTGCAACCGATCCTCGTGCGTCCGCTCGCGCGCCAGAGCGATACGCAGCCCCAGCGCTACGAGATCATCGCCGGCGAGCGCCGCTGGCGTGCCGCGCAGCTCGCCGGCCTCGTGGATATTCCCGCGGTGGTGCGCGACGTGCCTGACGAGGCCGCCGTCGCCATGGCGCTGATCGAGAATATCCAGCGTGAGGATCTGAATCCGCTCGAAGAAGCGCGCGCCTTGTCGCGCCTCATCCAGGAATTTGGGCTGACACATCAAGCCGTTGCCGATGCCGTCGGCCGCTCCCGCGCCGCCGTCAGCAATTTGTTGCGTCTGCTCGATCTGCCGGAAGACGTCATGGCGCTCGTCGAGCAGCGCAGCATCGAAATGGGCCACGCACGCGCGTTGCTCGGTCTGTCCTCGAGCCGCCAACAGACCGAAGTTGCCGCCCTGGTTGCCAAAAAGGCGCTCTCGGTGCGTGATACCGAGTCACTCGTGCGTCGCCTGACGAGCGCGCATACGCACGATCCGCAGCCAAGTGCCGCCACGGATCCGGATATCCACCGGCTGGAGCGCGAACTCGCCGACAAGCTCGGTGCCAAGGTGGCCTTTGCGCATACCGCTTCGGGCAAGGGCAAATTGATCGTGACTTATAACAGCCTGGACGAACTCGAGGGTATTCTCGGCCATATTCAGTGAGTTCAAGATGCCTTGATGCCCGGGGGGCGTGTCTATATAATGCGCCCGGCTTTGATCGGGCCGCGGCGGCCGGTGAAGTGGGTGGACACTGCATTGAGTTGCCAGGCGGCGATGTAGAAGCGAAGCGTTCGCATCCTCCCAGATAAGCGTTGGAACAGCGGGCATCGCCCGACGAACGGGATGTATTGTGATCGCGATCGACCAGCCCGATGCGCGGCGGCTGGCACTCGGCGTCGTGCTCGGCCAGACGGCCGTGACTCTGCTCTGCGCGATCGCGGCGTGGGTGCTGGATGATTTCCGTGCCGCTCTATCGGCGGCGATGGGTGGCGGAATCAGCGCCACAGCGAGCCTCGCCATGGCCTTGATCGGGTTCGGATCGCGCTCGGCAACGGATCCGCAACGGGCGGTAAGAGCGTTCTTCGCGGGTGAAGCCGCCAAGATCGTGGTTATGGCTGCGCTGTTCGTCGTGGTTCTGAAGACGATGAAGGTGGTTCCGTTGGCGATGCTCGGCACGTACCTGGCCACTTTTTTTGTGTTCTGGATGGCGCTGGCGAATGCGCTGCCGGCATTGCTGGGCGGCGCCGGGCGCAGAGGGACGAGTAAGTAGAATTCGACGCGCGTGAACGAGCGCATCGGACACTAAATGGCAGCAGAACATACCCTGACCGCGAACGAATACATTCTTCACCACCTGACGTTCCTCTCCAACAAGGCACCGACGGGGGTGATGGATTTTTCCGTCATCCATTTGGACAGTGTGTTCTTCTCGGTGCTGCTGGCGGTGCTTTTCGGCGGCTCATTCTACTTCGCGGCGCGCAATGCGACCGCCGGCCAGCCGCGCGGATTCCAGGCGTTCGTGGAACTCGTCGTCGAATTCATCAACGATCAGGTCAAGGACACCTTTCACGGCACGAACGAACTGCTCGCGCCGCTCGCGCTGACGATATTCTGCTGGGTTTTTCTCTTCAATGCCATGGACGTGCTGCCCGTCGATCTATTGCCGGCGCTCGCACGCGGCGTGGGTATCGAGCATCTGAAGGTCGTCCCCAGCACCGATCTGAACGTCACCTTCGGGATGTCGTTGACGGTGTTCATCCTCATCATCTATTACAGCATCAAGTGCAAGGGTCTCGGCGGTTTCATCGGCGAGCTTGCGTTGCAACCCTTCAGCTCGAAAAACCCCCTATTGCAGGCCCTGCTGGTGCCGGCAAACCTGGTGCTGGAAATCGTGCCGCTGGTGGCCCGGCCGATATCGCTCGCACTGCGCTTGTACGGCAACCTCTTCGCCGGTGAGATGATCTTCCTGCTGCTCGCCACGCTCTCGCTGCACGGCGTCGCACAACTGGCGAGCTTCAGCGGCTGGCTTTACGTCGTGCTGCAGTTCTTGCTGGCATTTGCATGGGCGGTTTTCCACCTGCTCGTGATCACGCTGCAAGCCTTCATATTCATGGTGTTGACCATCGTCTATCTGGCGATGGCGCACGAGCATCATTGATTTCCCCGGGTCCCATGTACACTCGTTTCGCGTTGGCTTTCGTCTAGGAGGATTGAATGGATAACATTGCACACGTCCAGGCCATGACCGTGCTCGCCGTCGGCATCATCTTCGGCTTGGGCGCGCTTGGCACCGCCATCGGTTTCGGCATCCTCGGTGGCAGGTTTCTCGAGGGCGCAGCGCGCCAGCCCGAGCTCGCCCCGATGCTGCAGGTGAAGATGTTCATTGTCGCGGCGCTGGTTGACGCGGTCGCCATGATCGGCATCGGCTTCGCGCTGTTCTTCACCTTCGCGAATCCGTTCACCTCGATGCTGACGCACTAGAGCGACGGACCGGCAGCCGGGCTGGTCAGGAGACCACTGTGAACATCAATCTCACGCTGTTCGTGCAGATGCTCGTGTTCGTCACGCTCATCTGGTTTACGAAGCGGTTCGTGTGGCCGATGATCTTGGGGCCGATGGATGAGCGTGCGCGCCGAATCGCCGTCGGACTCGCCGCCGCCGAAAAGGGCAAAACGGACCTCGCGGAAGCCCGCGAGCGCGCCGATGCGGTCATCCGCGAAGCGCGCGATCGCGCGACGCAGATCGTCGACCTGGCGGCCAAGCGTGCCAATGAAATGATCGAAGAAGCCAAGGGCACGGCCTCGGGTGAGGCGGCGCGCCTGCTGACCCAGGCACGGGCGGAAGTCGCGCGCGAGAGCTCGCGTGCGCGCGAGGATCTGACTCGCGAAGTGGGCAGACTCGCCGTGCGCGGCGCCGCTCGCCTGCTGGAACGTGAGATCGATGCGGGCACGCACGTCGAATTGCTCGACAAACTCGCCGCCGAGATCACCAATGGCTGAGCGCGCCACCATCGCCCGGCCCTACGCAAAGGCCGCATTCGAGTACGCACGCGATGCGAACGAGCTGAAAAAATGGACCGGCGCACTGCAGACGGCCAGCCTGATCGTTGCCGATCAGCGCCTCGCCGCGCTCACCAAGAGCCCGGCGTTGACGCCGGCCGATCTCGCTGGCCTCATTATCGAGGTCGCGGGCGCCTCGTTCGATGACGGCATGAAGAACTTCGTGAGGGTGCTGGCGGAGAATCACCGCCTGTTGCTGCTACCGGAGATCCTGACCCATTACGCGGCGATGCGCGCGGCGGTCGAAAATACGCTGGATGCCGAGGTGCTGTCGGCCGTGGCGATGGACCCGGCGCAAGCCCGCAGGCTGGAGCAGGCACTGAGCGAACGCTTCAAGCGCCAGGTGCGCCTGCATGCCGCGGTCGATTCGAAGTTGTTGGGGGGGGCCGTGGTGCGAGTGGGCGATCTGGTCATCGACGGCTCATTGAGCGGCCGCTTGCAGCGGCTCGCAACGGAATTGACGACCTGAATAGAGTTGGTCGCGGATCCGCGGGATCCGCAACAAGAGGGTGATATGTCCATCAAGGCATCGGAAATAAGCGACCTGATCAAGGCGCGTATCGTCAAGTTCGAAGGTGCGACCGAGGCGCGCAACGTAGGCACCGTGGTCAGCGTCACCGACGGCATCGTGCGCATCCACGGGCTCGCCGACGTGCGCTACGGCGA
>JABEVI010000068.1 GCA_013044085.1 Steroidobacteraceae bacterium | reverse complement strand
TCCAACAGCTTCGCGTCGGCGCGGTGGCCACACTCTCGAGGAACTTCCTCGAGAATCAGCTCCGCCCCGTCATGGGTAGACCTGAAATTCGCCTGGGTCTCGAGTCCGGGAGCCTCGAGGAACTGCTGGGACGCCTGCAGGTGCACAATCTCGACGTCGTGTTCTCCAATCGAGCGGTCGTCACGGAGGTCGGAAAACCGTGGCGCTGCGTGCGGATCGACCGACAATCGGTTTGCCTCGTCGGCCCCGCGCGTCCGCGGGGGGCGCGTTTCAGGCTGCGCTCGGATCTTGCCGGTGCGCGCTTGGTGGTGCCCGGCCCGAGCAGCGACATCCGCAGCCAGTTCGACTTGTGGTGCGAGCGGCATCGGCTGCGCATCGACATCGCGGCGGAAGTCGACGACATGGCGATGCTGCGGCTGCTCGCTCGCGACTCCGGCGCGATCACCGTGCTGCCCGAAGTCGTGGTTCAGGATGAGCTTCGCGAAGGGCGATTGCAGCGCTACTGCGCGGTGCCCGGGGTGTTCGAGAACTTCTACGCGATCACCGCGGTACGCCGCAGCCCGTCCCTGGTCGTACAAAGCCTGATATCGCGAATCCCGTCATCCCGGAAAACACCGCGCTAAGCCGCGCCGTGGTCGGTTCAGACCGCGGCGAGCGCCTGATCGAGATCGGCGATCAGGTCCTCGAGATTCTCGATTCCGATCGACAACCGCACCGCGTCCTCACCGACGCCGGACTCGGCGAGTTCCGCCGGCGATAGCTGCCGGTGCGTCGTCGATGCCGGATGCGTCGCGAGCGATCGCACGTCGCCGATGTTCACGAGTCGCGTGAACAGCCGCAGGGCGTCGAGAAAGCGCGCCCCGCGCTCGCGCCCCTGTCCGGGTGGACCTTTGACGCCGAAGGTGAACAAACCCGACGCCTTTCCGGACAGATACTTTTTCACGAGCGCATGATCGGGGTGGTGTTCGAGACCCGCGTAGTTCACCCAGGACACCTTGTCATGCGACTGCAAATGACGGGCGATCGCGAGCGCGTTTGCGCTGATCCGATCCATCCGCAACGCCAGCGTCTCGATCCCCTGGAGGATCAGGAATGCGTTGAACGGCGAGATCGCCGCACCGGTGTTGCGCAGCGGCACCACCCGCGCCCGGCCGATGTACGCGGCGGCGCCGAGCGCCTGCGTGTAGACGACGCCGTGATAGCTCGGATCCGGCTCATTCAGGCGACGGAATCGTTCCTTGTGTTCCTGCCAGGGAAACCGCCCGGAGTCGACGATCGCCCCACCGAGGCTCGTACCATGCCCACCCAGATACTTCGTCAGGGAGTGCACGACGATGTCGGCGCCGTGCTCGAACGGTCGGCACAAATAGGGGCTCGGCACGGTGTTGTCGATGATCAGCGGCACGCCGTGCCGGTGGGCGATCTCGGCGAGGTGCGCGAAATCGGTCACGTTGCCCTGCGGGTTGCCTAGCGACTCGGCGAACAACGCTTTCGTGCGCGCATCGATCAACGCCCCGAAACTCTCCGGTCGCCGGTAATCGGCAAAGCGGACCGTGATCCCGTATTGCGGCAGCGTGTGCGCAAACAAGTTGTAAGTGCCGCCGTAGAGTGCGCTCGAGGCGACGATGTTGTCTCCGGCCTCGGCGATCGTCATGATCGCGTAGGTTATCGCCGCCTGCCCGGAGGCGAGCGCGAGCGCCGCGACACCGCCTTCGAGCGCGGCAACGCGCTGTTCGAGCACGTCCTGGGTGGGATTCATGATGCGGGTATAGATATTCCCCGGCACCTTCAGGTCGAACAGGTCCGCCCCGTGCTGGGCGCTGTCGAACGCGTAGGCGACAGTTTGGTAGATTGGCACCGCGACCGATTTGGTGACCGGATCCGGCGTATAGCCGCCATGGACCGCGACTGTCTCAAAACGCCACTTTTCCCGACCGTCGTTCTGTGCCACGTGAATCTCCTTGAATTAGAACGCATACACCAAGTCGATGGTCTCCATCGTGTCGAGCTTCTTCAAGCCCGCCGGCGGTTTGCTGTTGTTCTGCAGCCGGTAACCGACGCTCAACGCAAGCTTGGTCGAAATCTTGACCGTCAGCGCCAGGGCATCATTGACAAGTGTATCGCTCGACCCGGACTCGATCAGCAATTTGTCGGACAGCGTGGTGGTGCCGGTCAGATCCTGCGAATAATCGACACCGGCGGTGAGGATCGCATTCCCCGTGGCCGCGAGCAGCGTTCGCGAGCTCACGAGACCTGCCGAATTCCTGAGGATGTTCTCCGGCTGAGTTCTCCGGTATCCGGCGCCGCCCTGCACCGTCAGATGGATGGTTTTGCCGTCGAACAGCTTGTAACCGATGCCCGCTGCGGCGCTCGCCTGATATTGAAACCCGCTGAACATGTCGCGCGAATAGCGCAGCGTGCCGAACGCGAGCACCCGGGTCGTGATGAGATAGTTCGACTGCCACAGAGCATCCCAGCGATCCGCCGAGGTGATGCCGGCCGATTGCGCGTACAGTCCGCCGAGATGCGCGCTGTGTTTCCAGGCCCCATGAACCAGCGACAAGTCCAGCGCCACATTGGCGGTTTTGGCGCTGCTGTTGCCCTGGGTGGAGACCAGCCCGGCTTGTCCCTTGCCGGTCCAGACACCATCCGGCGGCGGGGTCGGCGCGGCAATCGACACCGATGCCAAACAACAGAGCGCCGCGGCCAACGAAAACATCCTCATCCGCATATCGAAATTTCCTCCGCCACCGAGTGAAACGTCACCGCACGATGCAGGCCGATCAAAGCGGGGGCGCAATCCTATACCCGTCGAAAGCCCGCCACCAGCCTCACCCGCGCGATCTCGCGCGCGGCCGTCGGGCCTCATCTGCCATACTCGAGGGGTGAACGGAGTGCCCCAGAACATGCTGGCCGTGCTGCTGCAGACCAAGCCCGCCCAGCTGCCATGGCGGATTCTGCTGCGCAATGTCGCCGCCGTCGTCTTGCCGCTCGCCTGGGGCATCTCGTATGACCATGTGCTCGCCGGCATCGCCACGGCCGTCGGCGCGGTCCTCACCCTGTACTCCGATCAGCCGGGTCCCTATCGCCAGCGCCTGTTCCGGTTGCTCGCGGTATCGATGGCGGCCGGTGTCGCAACCTTCCTTGGACTGACACTGAGCCATCATCTGCCGGCGCTGCTGCTAGCCAGTCTAGGTGTCGGCTTCTGCGGAGCACTGCTGGTCGCCTTCGGAGACGCCATCGCGCGGGTGGGCATGGTCGCCATGATGCTGCTGGTCATCGCCACCGATCTGCCGGCCTCGAGCTTCGCGGCCACGATGCAGATCACCCTCGAGGTGACCGCCGGCGGATTGCTGCTGACGTTGTTTTCGATCGCGGCCTGGCCTCTGCACCGTTACGGCCCGGAGCGCGAGGCGCTCTCGGCGGTCTATCGCGGACTGGCCGCCATGGCGCGCGGCGGGAAACGCGACAGCGGCGCAGCGCTTGCGCTCACCGATGGCATGACCGCCTTGCAGCACACCCTGCTCGGGCGGCATCGCTCGCGTGCCCCGGTCATGGATTACTTCGGCGTGATGCTCGAGCTGGCCGAACGCACCCGCCTGGAACTCACCGCGCTCGAGGCGGCCGACCCGGGTACTGTGATCGGTCCGTTGGTGCGCAACGAATGCGCCACGTTACTCGATGTCGTGGCGGATGCCGTGATGGCGGGCGCCGATCCGGCCCGGATGATGAACAGTGCGCTGGACGGCCTGCGCAGCGCCGAACAGCGCGCCGCGGAGCGCGAAGCGGATTTGCCGGATGCCTCATGGCGGCATTTGCAATCGCTCTCAGGCCAGCTCGCGGCGGCAGTCCGCAATGCCGGCCGTGCCGGGGCGCAGGGCCCGCGCCGCATCGTCGAAGAAGACATGCAACTGCCGCGTGCACTACGGCCGCTGTCCGCCCTCGCTCTGCTGCGCGCGAGCCTCACCCCGCGCTCGGCGGCATTCCGGCATGCCGTGCGCAGCGCCGCCTGTTTCACGTTCGCGCTTTGGCTCGGTCAGACACTGGGCGTTGCGCACGGCTATTGGATCCCGATGACTGTGGCGATCGTACTGCGCGCCGATTATGCCGCCACGTTGAACTACGGACTGCTACGCGTCGCGGGCACCGTGCTGGGCCTGCTGCTCACCACCGCGCTGATCCACGTGCTGCCGGCCGATCCGTGGGTGCGGCTCGCGGTACTCGCGCTGCTGTGCGCCGGCTTCCGCTACTTCGGCAATGTGCACTATGGAATCGCGGTCGCCTGCCTCACCGGCATGGTGGTGCTCTTGCTGACGTTTGCCGGCGAGGCGCCGGAGCCGACGGTAATCGCCCGATTGATCGCCACCGTGATCGGCAGCGCTGTGGCCCTCACGGCCTACGCCTTGTGGCCGACCTGGGAAAAGGGCCGCACCCGGGAGACGCTCGCGGATCTGCTGCGTGCCTATACGACCTATCTGACATCGCTTGCCGCCGACGGCGCGCAGGAGCGGCGGGAAAGCCGGCAGGGAGCGCGCGTCGCCCGCATCAACGCCGAAGCGTCGGTGAAGCGCCTGCTCGCCGAACCCGCCACGCCGGCCGCATTGGCCGAACTCGCGCAGTCGCTGCTCACCAACAGCAACCGGTTGGCGCGCTCGATCATGACCCTGGAGGCACTGATCGGTCACCAGGAGCGGCTGCCGGCCCGATCGCTCATCGCTCCATTCGTGCGCGAGAGTGCGGCAACGCTCGGCGACGTCGCCGACGCCCTGCGCGCGGACCGCGAGCCGCAAACGCTGCCGCCGATCCGCGCGGCGCAGCGGCGTCTGGCGCGCGAGGTGATCGCGCAAAGTTCGGACGGTCTGGGCGGTGAAATCGCGCAGGCCTGCGACCGGCTCGTCGACAACATCAACACGGTTGCGCATGTCGTCTCACGCACCACTGCCGCGCATGCGCGGGCGGTTCAGAACGCGTAACACCGGTTGCGCCGGCAAGCGCATGTTAGAATCCGCCGCATTCTCGCGCGCCGAACATCAAGGGAAACCTCATGCGACTTCATGGAAGACTGCTATTCGCCATTCTCGGCGCCCTGCCGGCCATCGCCTTCGCGGCAGGGACCGCAAGTTACGATCCGCTGCACCTGAACTGGCTCAACCGCAGCGTGAGCCCCGCTCAAAATTTCTTTGAGTTCGCCAACGGCGGCTGGCAGAAAGCGCACCCGATCCCGGCGGCCTATCCAAGCTGGGGCACGTTCAACATATTGCAAATCGAGAATGAGCGCGCCATCCGCGGCATTCTCGAACGCTCGGCACACGACCATGCCAAACCCGGCAGCACGCGCCAGAAAGTCGGCGACTTCTACGCAAGCGGCATGGATGTCTCTCTCATCGACCGCGAAGGCGCCAAGCCCCTTCAGTCAGAGTTCAGCCGCATCGCCGCGGTGAAGACGCTCCCCGAACTCCAGCGCGAGGTGGCGCATCTGCAGATGATCGGGGTCGACGCGATGTTCAACTTCGGGGAGATGCAGGACTTCCTGGACTCGACAAAGGTGATCGGCGCCGCCTTTCAGGGAGGCCTCGGGCTGCCGGATCGCGATTACTATTTGAAGGACGACCCGAAATTCAAACAGATTCGTGCCGCCTACCTCGCGCATGTGACCCGCAGCTTCGAATTGCTCGGCGACGGCAAGTTCCGCGCCGCCGCGGAGGCCGCGACGGTGATGTCGATCGAGACCAGCCTCGCCAGGACATCGATGTCACGCATCGAACAACGCAACCCGCGCGCCATATACCACGTGATGAACATTGCGCAACTCGGCAGCGCAATGCCCAACTTCTCGTGGACGACCTACTTCGGCGAGGTCGGGCACCCGGGGCTCACGAGCATCAATCTGGCGATGCCGGGGTTCTTCAAATCCCTCGACGCCGAACTGCGCAGCGTGCCGGTGCCCGAGTGGCGCACCTATCTGCGCTGGCGGCTGCTCGATACGTTCGCACCCTACCTGTCGCGGCCGTTCGTACAGGAGGACTTCCGCATGCACTCGGTGCTCACCGGAGCGAAGGCGCTGCGGCCTCGCTGGCAGCGCGTGATCAGCGCAGAGAACGATGCCCTCGGCTTCGCGGTCGGCAAGCTGTACGTGCAGCAAAAATTCCCCCCCTCATCGAAACGCGCAGTGCTCGCGATCCTGCACAGCATCCGCGCGACGCTGCAAAGTGACATCAAAACCCTCGCCTGGATGTCTCCGGCCGCCCGGCAGGCGGCGTTGCAGAAGCTCTCGTTGATGGGCGAGCGCATCGGCTACCCGGACCGATGGCGCAATTACTCCGCGCTGCGCATCGATCGCGGCCCGTATGTGCTCAACGTGCTGCGCGCCAACGAGTTCGAACAGCGCCGCGAACTCAACAAGATCGGCAAGCCGGTCGACCTGAACGACTGGTATCTGACACCGCAGACGGTCAATGCCTACTATGACCCGTCGATGAACAACATCAATTTCCCGGCCGGCATCCTGCAGCCCCCGTTCTTCGACCCGCACGCGCCGGCGGCGATGAATTACGGCGCGCTCGGCTTCATCATGGGCCATGAAATGACCCACGGATTCGACGACGAGGGTTCGCAGTTCGACGGCCACGGCAACCTCAAGGACTGGTGGACACCCGAGGACGCCAAGCGCTTCCACGCCGCGACCGCCTGCATCATCGCGCACTTCTCCCGCTACACCGTGGACGGCAATCTGCACGTCAAGGGCAAACTCGTGGTGGGCGAGGCCACGGCCGATTTCGGCGGCCTGACCCTGGCGTGGCGCGCATTCCACGCCTCGCCCGCCTTCAAGAAGGCGAAGACCATCGACGGCTTCACGCCCGATCAGCAGTTCTTTCTCGGCGCGGCGCATGTCTGGGCAAGCAACATGCGTCCCGCGGAGGCGCGACATTTGGTGACCATCGATCCGCATCCGCCCGCGCAGTATCGGGTGAACGGAACCCTCGCGAACATGCCGCAGTTTCAGAAGGCCTTCGC
>JABEVI010000274.1 GCA_013044085.1 Steroidobacteraceae bacterium | reverse complement strand
GCGCTCGGCACCGACCCGCTCGTTGTCATGACGCAACGCCCGCAGGACATCGGCGACCTGGCCGAAGGATTCAAGCACGGTCTGCCGGTAGTCGGCCATCGAGGCCCGATACAGGTCCACGGCCGCCCGCCGTTGCGCCCGTAGCTCACCGCCGTTGAAAAGCGGCGCCGTGAGTCCCGCCGCCATGGCCCAGGCATTGGCGCCACCGTTGAACAAATTGCCGGGCGACAGCGCCTGTTGAGTGGTGTTGGCCGACAGGGTGATTTGAGGATACAGATCGGCCGTGGCGATACCGATCGCCGCGCTCGCCGCGTGCACCTCGGCCTCGGCGGCGAGAATGTCCGGACGGGCGTGGACGAGGGCGGATGGCAGCACGAGCGGCAGATCCGCAGGCAGATGCCAGTTCTTCAGGGAGAAGCCGGGCATGCGCCGCGTGGCCGGTGGCGCGCCGGCGAGCACGGCGAGCGCATGGCCGGCGATACTGCGCTGCTGCCGCAATGCCGGCAGGCGCGCTGCATCCTGTGCTAGGCGGCTTTGTGCACTCACCACGTCGGTGAGCGTTGCCGAGTCGGCGGCCCGCGCCGCTTCGATGAACGCGAGGTTGCGCTGGTCCTCGGCGAGGATCCGGCCGAGCACCCGCAGCTGCGCATTTGCCGAAGCGACACCGAGCGCCTCGGCGAGGACGTTGCCCGTCAGCGTGAGGCGTGCCACCCGCAGCTCGTAGGAGCGGAACCGCGCGAGTGCGCGCCGGCGCTCGAGGCCGCGCCGCTGCCCGCCCGCCAAATCGAGCGCGTAGCTCACCTGGGGGCCGGCCGTGTAGTACGTGAATGGCGGGATCACGAAATGGCTGGGCCCGAACAAAGAGACGCCATACTTCTGCCGGCCGGTGACTCCCCCGAGGGACAGTTGCGGCCACAAGGCTCCGGCGGCGGCGCGTTGCTGCTCGCGGGCGGCCGCGAGCGTCGCCCGCGCCGCGGCCAGGGTGGCGTTGTTCGCGAGCGCGCGCTCCATCAACTGATCGAGCGGTGCGGAGCCGAAGGCGCGCCACCACTCGGCCTCGACCGCACGGCCGGCCACCGTATGCTGGGCCGCGCTGTGAAGTCCCTCGTCCCGGGCCGTGTAGCTCGTGACCGCCGGCGCCGCCGGCGGCGAGAAGTCCGGGCCGGCGGTGCATGCCGACAGGACCGCGCCGACCACAGCGAGCGCTGCGATCGCGGCGAGGCGCGCGCGGTGGTTATTCCATGACCGCAACGGCTTCACCCTGGGCGCCACCGCCGCGGCGCATCAGCATCAGGAGCGGCAGCAGGCCGATCGTCATGATCATGATGAGCTTGAAATCATCGATGTAGGCGATCATGCCCGCCTGACGGGTGACCTCGCCGTTCAAGGCCGCGAGCGCCGCCGGATTGGCGACCGCGGCGCGCAGCGCCGGGCGCATATCGCCGGCAAATGGCGTGATCTGGCTGGCGAGGCCCGAATGCACGATCTGCGTGTTGCGTGTGAGCAATGTTTGCACGGTCGAGATGCCTATGCTGCTGCCGAGATTACGCAGCAGGTTGAAGAATGCGGTGCCTTCGGTGCGAAATTGCGCCGGCAGCGTGGCGAATGCCACGGTGCTCAGCGGTACATACACGAAACCGACGCCGAACCCTTGGAGCATTCCCGAGGTCACGATCGGCCAGCTGTTCATCAACAACGAGAAATGCGTCATCTGCCAGGCGGCCACGCTCGTCAGCACGAGTCCGATGCCGATGAGCCAGCGCGCGTCGATCCGCCCGACCAATCGGCCGACCGTGAACATCGCCAATAACGTGCCAATGCCGCGCGGCGCGGTTACGAATCCGGTGGTCATGACCGGATAGTTCATCAGGTTCTGCAGCATCGGCGGCAAGAGCGCGAGGGTTGCGAACAGCACGACACCGACGACGAAGATGAAGATATTGCTGGCGACGAAGTTCGCATCCTTGAACAACGCCCGGTTGATGAACGGATGTTCGTGGGTGAGCATGTGGATCAGGAACAGGTACATGGCAAGGCCCGAAACGATCGCCTCGATGAGGATTTCCGGGGAGGAAAACCAGTCGAGCAACTGGCCGCGGTCCATGACCACCTGCAGGGCGCCGATCGCGAGGCTTAAGGTGGCGAAGCCGAAGAAATCGAAAGGGCTCGCCCGGTTCTCCCGGCGCGGGGGCAGGTAGAACAACAGGCCGAGAAAGGCGAGGATGCCGATCGGCAGGTTGATGTAGAAGACCCAGCGCCAGCTGTAGTTCTGCGTCAGCCAGCCGCCGAGCGCCGGCCCAAGGATCGGACCCAGGGTGACGCCGATGCCCCAGGTGGCCATCGCGCGGCCGTGCGCCTCGCGCGGATTGATGTCGAACAGGATGGCCTGGGAGAGCGGCACCAGCGCGGCGCCGCTGATGCCCTGCAGAAGCCGGAACAGCACCATCTGGGAAATGCTCTGGGCGAGACCGCAGAGCGCCGAGGCGGTCGTGAAGCCGGCGATCGAAACCAGGAAGACGATCTTGCGGTCGATGCGGGTCGCCAGCCAGCCGGTGAACGGAATCATGATCGCGGCGGCGACGATGTACGAGGTGAGCACCCAGGTCATCTGATCCTGGGTTGCCGACAAGGTGCCCTGCATGTGCGGGAGGGCGACGTTGGCGATGGTCGTGTCGAGCGCCTGCATGATGGTCGCGAGCATCACCGAGACGGTGATGATGCCGCGATTCTTGCTGGTCGCCGCGCTCATCAGAGCCAGCCGAACAGGGACGGGCGATATTTCGTGTCGACGCGCACGGTCGCGCTCAGGCCGTCGTGCAGCGTGAGTCCGCGGCTGTTGGTGATCGACAGTCGCACCGGCACGCGCTGCACCACCTTCACCCAGTTGCCGGTTGCGTTCTCCGGCGGCAGGATCGAGAACGAGGCACCGGTGCCGGGGCTGATGCTCTGAATGCGGCCGGCCAAGACCCGGTCCGGCCAGGCATCGACCTCGATGCGCGCCGCCTGGCCGATGCGCATGTGCGTCAGCGAGGTCTCTTTGTAGTTGGCAACCACCCAGACATCGCGGGTCGAGACCAGTGCGAACACCGGCGATGCCGCCTTCACGAAGTCCCCGGGCTGCAGTTGGTCGACCTTCGTCACGATGCCGTCGATCGGCGCATAGACCGTCGCATGGGAGATGTCGAGCCTCGCCCGGTCGAGCGCGGCGCGCGCCTCGAGGACCAGTGGGTGGTCATCGACGCTGAGCCGTGCATTGCCGCCGAGATCCGCGAGCACCGTGGCGACCTGCTGCTCGCGTGACTCGACCTGCTGTCGTGCCGCGGTCACGGCCTGGGAGGCCTTGTCCAACTGCGCGCCGGAGGCGATGCCGCTCGCCGCGAGCTTTTTCTGGCGGGCGTATTCGCGCTGCTGGTAGGCAAGTTCGTCTTTGGCCGCACGAAGATCGGCGAGTTTCTGCCGGTAGCCCGCCTTCATCGCGCTGATCCGCAAGCGTGCCGCGGCTAGGCGCGCGGCGGCATCCTGTTCGGCGATCACGAAGCGCTTGTCGTCGAGACGAAACAAAACCTGGCCGCGGTGGACGTACTGATTGTCCCTGACCGCGACGCTGAGTACCCGCTCCGATATGTCGGCACTCACCGCGACGCGCGCCGCCTGGACGTTGGCGTCGTCGGTGCTGACGTAGCGTGC
>JABEVI010000273.1 GCA_013044085.1 Steroidobacteraceae bacterium | reverse complement strand
GGTCGCCGATGCGAAGGGCAACAAGGTCCGCCAGAAATCGTTCAACTCGATCTTCATGATGGCCGATTCCGGCGCCCGCGGATCGGCGGCGCAGATCCGTCAGCTCGCCGGTATGCGCGGCCTGATGGCCAAGCCCGACGGCTCTATTATCGAGACGCCGATCACCGCAAACTTCCGTGAAGGACTGAACGTCCTGCAGTACTTCATCTCGACTCACGGCGCGCGCAAAGGACTCGCGGACACGGCCCTCAAGACCGCGAACTCCGGGTACTTGACCCGCCGGCTCGTCGATGTGGCGCAGGACCTGGTGGTCACCGAGATCGATTGCGGCACGACGAACGGCCTGTCGATCACGCCGATCGTCGAGGGCGGCGATGTCGTCGAGGGACTCGGCGAGCGCGTGCTGGGGCGCGTTGCCGCGCACGACGTGGTGGTTGCCTCGAGCGGCGAGGTTCTGGTCAAGGCGGGAGTGTTGATCGACGAGAAGCTCGTCAAGCTCCTCGAGAAGATGGGCATCGACCAGGTGATGGTGCGTTCGCCCATCACGTGCGATACGCGTTACGGCGTCTGCTCGCAGTGCTATGGACGCGACCTGGGCCGTGGACACCGCATCAATATCGGCGAAGCGGTCGGCGTGATCGCCGCGCAGTCGATCGGCGAGCCGGGCACGCAGCTGACGATGCGCACCTTCCACGTCGGTGGAGCCGCGTCGCGGGCCGCCGCCGCCAATGGCGTCGAGGTCAAGTCGAAGGGTCTCATCCGCCTTCACAACATCAAGACGGTGCGTCACGAGAGGGGCCATCTCGTCGCGGTGTCGCGTTCCGGCGAGCTCGGTGTCGTCGACGAATTCGGGCGCGAGCGCGAACGTTATAAGATCCCGTACGGCGCGACCATCACGATCGACGACGGCGACATGGTTGCCGCCGGGCAGTCGGTGGCCAACTGGGATCCGCACACCCATCCGGTGGTCACCGAAGTGGCCGGCATGATCAAATTCCAGGACTTCGTCGACGGCATCACCGTGACGACTCAGGTCGACGATGTCACAGGACTGACGAGTACGGTGGTCCTCGATCCGAAGCAACGCGGATCCGGCGGCAAGGATCTGCGTCCGGTCGTGCGCCTGACGAACGCGAAGGGCAAGGAGGTTACGTTCGCGAACACCGATATTCCGGCGGTCTATGCGCTGCCGGCCGGCGCGATCGTCAGCCTGGAGGACGGCGCGAAGGTGTCGGTCGGCGACATCATCGCGCGCATCCCGCAGGAGTCCTCGAAGACCCGCGACATCACCGGCGGTCTGCCGCGTGTCGCGGATCTGTTCGAAGCCCGCAAGCCGAAGGATTCGGCGATTCTCGCCGAGCGCAGTGGCACGGTGAGCTTCGGCAAGGAAACGAAGGGCAAGCGACGGCTGATCATCACCAATGAGCAGACGGACAAGTACGAGGAACTGATCCCGAAGTGGCGCCACCTGAACGTGTTCGAGGGCGAACAGGTCGAAAAGGGCGAGGTGATCGCCGACGGCGAGCCGAACCCGCACGATATTCTGCGCCTGCAGGGCGTGGAGGCGCTCGCCAACTATCTGGTGCGTGAGATTCAGGACGTATACCGTCTCCAGGGCGTGAAGATCAACGACAAGCACATCGAAGTGATCGTCCGCCAGATGCTGCGCAAAATCGAGGTCCTGGACACGGGTGACTCGGCGCTGCTGCGGGGCGAACAGATGGATCGCGGGCGCTTGCTGGACGTGATTGCGAAGCAAAAGAACGAGGGCAAGAACCAGTCGACCTGGGAGCCGTTGTTGCTCGGCATCACGAAGGCCTCACTGGCGACCGAGTCGTTCATTTCCGCGGCATCCTTCCAAGAGACCACCCGGGTGCTCACCGAGGCCGCGGTTCGCGGCTTGAAGGACGATCTGCGTGGTTTGAAGGAAAATGTGATCGTCGGACGATTGATCCCGGCGGGCACGGGGTTTGCGTATCACGCGCGCCGGCGCCGGGCGAGCGACGATTCGCGACGGCGCAACTTCATGGATGTCGGCGGCGGGATCAGCGAAAGCGAAGAGACGGTGCCCGCGGGAGACACCGAAGCGGCGGAATGATCGAGGTCCTCGCTTGAGGGGATGAGGTAGCCGACGGCATGCGTTTGATCCGCCGGGACGCGTACACGACGACCCGCTGGAGGAACGGCGGCGGTGTCACGCATGAGGCGGTACGCGTGCCGGCGGCGACCGATGAGTACCTCTGGCGGCTGAGCATCGCCGAAATTGCCGAGTCGGGGCCGTTTTCCGATTTCAGCGGCTATCGGCGGCATATGCTGCTGCTGGGGGGGCGGGGTGTGGAACTGCGATTCGCGAACGGCGAGCGGCGACTTCTGCGGGAAGTCGGCGATTTGGTCGAGTTCGACGGTGGTTTGCGCACCGACTGCGAGTTGCTCGCCGGCCCCTGCACCGATCTGAATCTGATGACGGCACCGCCCATCGCGGCGGTGGGCGCGCGGGTGCTCGATGTGCGCGAACCCCTCGAACTTAGGCACCGCGCGGGTGATACCTCGTTGATCTTTTGCATGCACGGCGCCTTGCAGGTCCGGGAAGGTGAACTGCTCCAGGAGCTCGGCCCATGGGACCTGGGAATTCTCGACCGCGCGGCGGTGGTGAGCGCCGCGACGCCTCGCCTCCGCGATTCCCGGGCATTCATCGTCACGCTCGGTGCAATTTCGCCCGCTCTGCCAACGGAGATTCCTCATGCCTGAAAATCAAACGGTGAGGTCGAAGCCCGCGGATCTTGCGGTATTGCGCCAGGCGATCCGCGACCATGCGCTTTGGCCCGAGGAGGGCTGCGTCACCCGGATCCTCCGCGGACTGGAATTGACCGGCGGCGCCCGTCACCGGGCGATTGCGACCGCCAAGGAATTGGTCGACGGCGCCCGTGCGCGCCGCGACGAGCGGCCATTTCTGGATGCGTTCCTGCAGGAGTTTGGGCTGTCGAATCAGGAAGGCATCGCGCTGATGTGCATCGCCGAGGCGCTGTTGCGGATACCGGACGATGCCACCGCCGACCGGCTGATTGCGGAACAACTGGCGGGCGCCGACTGGTCCGCACACGCCGGCAAATCCGAATCCTTGTTCGTCAATGCATCGACCTGGGGTTTGATGCTGACCGGAGGAATCCTCGATCTCGATGCGTCGATCAAGTCCGATGCTGCCGGCTGGATGCGATCCCTGACACGCAAGGCCGGCGAGCCGGTCGTGCGTCTTGCGGTTCGCCGCGCGATGCGCATCATCGGCGGCGAATTCGTGGTCGGCCGCACGATCGAGGAAGCGTTGAAGCGCAGCGCGGCCGAGAGCCCGCTCGGGCTGTGCTCGTTCGACATGCTCGGCGAGGGTGCGCGCAGCCTGCGCGATGCGCAGCGCTACTTCGACTCGTACGCCCATGCGATCGACGCCATCGGCTCCGGCGCCAAGGGTCGCGCGCCGCACCAAGTCTCCTCGATCTCGATCAAGCTCTCCGCGCTCGAGCCGAGTTATGCGCCGATGCAGCGGGAGCGCGCGCTTGCGCGCCTGTTGCCGCGTGTGTCGCAGCTCGCGAGGCGGGCAGCGCGGGCGGGAATCCAGTTGACGATCGATGCCGAGGAGGCGGACCGCCTGGACTTGTCGCTCGACGTGATCGAGGCGCTGGCCGGTGATGCCGAAACACGCGAGTGGCCGGGTCTCGGACTCGCCGTGCAGGCCTACGGCAAACGCGCGCTCGATGTAATCGAGTGGGTTGGCGCGCTCGCGCGCGGCACGGGACGGCGCATGTCGGTGCGCCTGGTCAAGGGCGCGTATTGGGACAGTGAGATCAAGCGTGCACAGGAGCGGGGACTCGACGCGTATCCGGTCTACACGCGCAAGATGACGACCGATGTGTCCTATCTGGCCTGCGCGGGTCGTCTTCTCGATCAGCTCGACGTGATCTATCCGCAGTTCGCGACACACAACGCGCACACGATCGCGGCGATTCTCGAACTCGCACCCGCCGGCGCATTGTACGAATTCCAACGCCTGCATGGCATGGGCGGGCTTCTGTATGCCGAGGCGATCCGGCAAATCAGCAACTTTCCGCCGATACGCGCCTACGCCCCCGTCGGCGAGCACAAGGACCTTCTCGCCTATCTGGTGCGACGCCTGCTGGAGAACGGTGCCAACACCTCGTTCGTGAACCGATTCATGGACGAACAGGTACCCGTCGAGGAGGTCGTCCGCGATCCGATCAGCGAATTGGAGCGCCTGGATGCCGCGCAGAATCCGCTGCTGCCGAACCCACCGGCGCTGTACCCGGATCGGCGCAACTCGCGCGGCATCGATCTCGGCAATCCGCGCGAAATCGATGCGCTGTGCGCGGCGGTCGCGAGCCGGCGTGCCGCGATGCATCACGCGGGGCCGATCCTGGACGGTGAACGCGCGGTCGGCGATTCGCAGGTGATCACCAATCCGGCGGATCGTCGCGAAGTCGTCGGGCACCTGCGCGACGCGAGCGCCGAGGAGATCGCGCATGCGTTCGATGCGGCCGCGAGCGCGCAGGCATCCTGGAATCAGGCCGGTGGCGCGACGCGCGCGCTCGCCCTGGAGAAAGCGGCCGACCTGCTCGAGCTGCGGCGTGCCGAGTTCTACGAACTGCTGGTGCGTGAAGCGGGCAAGACACTCTCCGATGCGGTCGCCGAGGTCCGGGAGGCCGCCGATTTTTGTCGCTACTACGCCCTGCAGGCGCGTAAATCCTTCGAGCGCAGCGAGCGGCTCGTCGGGCCCACCGGCGAGACGAATGACCTGAGCCTGCAGGGACGCGGTGTATTCGCATGCATCAGCCCGTGGAATTTTCCGCTGGCGATCTTCGCCGGACAGACTGCCGCGGCACTCGCCGCAGGCAATGCGGTCGTCGCCAAGCCTGCAGAACCCACACCGCTGGTCGCCGCCCAATTCGTCGCTTTGCTGCACGAGGCCGGCGTCAGCGCCCAAGTCCTGCAGTTCGTGCCATCACCGGGCCGCGCGTTCGGCGATGTCGCATTCCGGCACCCGGCGCTCGCCGGCGTCGCGATGACCGGTTCCACGTCGACCGCGATCACCATCAATCGGGCGCTGGCGGCGCGCGACGGCGCGATCGTGCCGTTGATCGCCGAGACCGGCGGGCTGAACGCAATGCTCGTCGATTCAACCGCGTTGCCGGAGCAGGTTGTCGACGACGTGGTCAATTCCGCATTCGTCAGCGCGGGTCAGCGTTGCTCGGCGCTGCGATTGTTGTTCCTGCAGGAGGACGTCGCCGAGACGATGATCGAAATGATCATCGGCGCCATGGAGGAACTGGTGATCGGAGATCCTTCGCGCGCCGAAACCAACGTCGGCCCGGTCATCAGCGCCGCTGCGGGAGCGAAACTCGACGCCCACGTGGCGCGGATGCGCAAGGTGGCGCACGTGCTCAAGGCCTGCGAGCTCGGGGATGCGCATTCCCATGGGACTTTCGTCGCACCGCATCTGATCGAGCTGCGCGAGGCCGCGCAACTCGAGCGCGAGGAGTTCGGGCCGATACTGCACGTGGTCCGCTACCGGGCCCGCGACGTCGAGCGGATTCTCGCCGCGATTCGTGCGAGCGGCTATGGATTGACGCTTGGCGTGCAGACGCGGCTCGAGTCGTTCTGGCGCCATGTGCATCGAGCGACGCGCGTCGGCAATACCTACGTGAATCGCAACATGATCGGCGCGGTCGTTGGCGTCCAGCCGTTCGGAGGCACGGGTCTGTCCGGAACCGGTCCGAAGGCGGGTGGGCCACACTACCTGGAGCGCTTCGCCACCGAGCGCACACTGACGGTCAACACGACGGCGACCGGTGGCAACGCGGCGCTGCTGAACCTGGGGCAGTGAGCGCCGGCGCCCCTATTTGGGATCCTGAACCCCAATCGTGGTTACTACGCCAAATATGTGAAACGACGGGTAAAAAATCCTTTAAAAAAGCGTCATAGCGCGATTGATCGCGCGCTCTGGAGCCCTCCAATAGCCAAGTAGTAGAGGGAGCGCGTCGCGGCAGATGCATCAAGAAGATCTAGAACTCGTCCGCAAGTTGTTGTCGCGTGATGACGCGGCCTTCCGTGAGTTCTTCGACGACTATTTTCCGCGATTGTTCCGTTTCACCCTGCGACGTGTGCAGGGTGACGAGGAAGTGGCGCGGGATATCGTCCAGGCGGCGCTTACGCGCGGTGTGCGCAAGCTCGACACATTTCGTGGTGAGGCGAGCCTCTTTACCTGGTTATGTCAAATCACTCGGCGAGAACTCGCCGACCACGTCGCCAAAGCCGTCCGGGAGGAAACCTACATGCGCCGACTCGTCGATCTCGAGGAGGACCCGCAAGCTCGCGCAAGCCTCGAGTCCATCCCCGGCGACAGCGACGCGGAACCGGAGGCGGTGCGGCATCGTGAGGACCTGATCTCGCTCGTGCACACCGCACTCGATTATCTGCCGCGGCAGTACGCCAAGGTCCTGGAGATGAAATATCTCGAGGACTTGTCGGTCGAGGCGATGGCTGAGCGGCTCGGCGTCACCGCGATCGCCGTTCAGTCGCTGCTCGCCCGTGCGCGGAGCGCGTTCCGGGACGTGGGGAGTACTTTGTCACCGAATTTCGGGAGCGCGAAATGATGCACAACGAGGACGACATCGCTCGCCTGATCGCGAAGGCGGGTCGGCGACCGGCACCCGGAGCTCACATGCACGAGTCGGTGCGTCTCGCGGTCGAGCAGGCGTGGATCGCACAGGTATCCGCGCGCCGGACCCGACGGACGCTCTGGCTGTCAGCCGCGGCGGCGGTGACCGCGGTCGCTGTCGGATTGGGCTGGTTCGGCGTGCGCGACGCGGGTACGGGGTCTCCTGCCCAGGTCGCGACTTTCGTCGCTTCGCGTGGCAGCGCCCATCTGAACCCCGCGATCGACCGCGGTCTGATCGTGGCCGGCAGCCATTTGCTCGCCGGCACCCGTGTGCACACCGGACGATCCGGGTTCGTGCTGGTCACCGTCGCTTCCGTCGCATTGACGATCGGGCCGGACACGGCGCTGCGTCTGGACCGCCCCGGTCATGTATTGCTCGAGCGGGGTCGTATCTACGCCGACAGCGGCGTCGCGGGAGCGCCGCCTCGATCATTGGTCGTCGATACCCCCTACGGGCAGGTGACGCATCTCGGCACCCAGTTCCAGGTCTTCGTGCGTCCAACGGCCATGGTCGTCAGTGTGCGCAGCGGCGTCGTGCTCGTCAAAGAAAGCAACGGCCGTTCGCAGAGGGTCGAACGCGGCCAGGGTGTCGATGTGTCTCGCGGTGGTGCGGTTAGCCGGATCGCGGTCTCGCCGTACGGCACCGGTTGGAAGTGGGTGAATTCGCTGATGCCGGATTTTCCGATCGACGGGCGGCCCTTGTCCGACTTTCTCGTCTGGTATACGCGCGAAACAGGGATCAAGCTCGTCCTCAGCGATCCGCAAACGGCGGCAGCGATCCGCAACACCAGGCTCTCGGGCAGCATTGCGGGCCTGACGCCGGCCCAGGCGCTGGCGGCGGTCATGGCGACGACGCGCTTCGAATATGATATGACTATTCCCGGTGAACTACGCATCGGGATACGCATTCCTGCGGATCGAGGCACCTGAAGTTTGCGCTCCGCAGGGACCACGATTCTCGTCGTGGTTCCTCGCCGCGTGTCTGGTGCTTTCGGCGGCGCAGGCCAGTTTCGCGAGCAGTCCGGCCTTCCCCCTGGTCTCGCAGGCGCTTGCCGCGATCGAGCGCGGCGGAGTGCGACTCATTTACAGTTCGCAACTCGTTCCCGCCGGCTTGCGGGCGCGTTCGGTCGTACATGGATCCAGCGTCGAGGAGCGGCTGCGCTCCCTGCTCGAGCCGCTGCGTCTCGAGGCCCGACCGCTGCCCGGGGGTGGCTATGTGATCGAACGGGCGGTCCGGCCCGCGCCGCAGGCGCCGGCCCGGCCGAATGCCCCCATGACGGAGCCGCTGGATCGGATCGTCGTGCAGGCAAGCCGCTACCAATCGAGCCTACTTTCCGGCGTGAGCGCTGCGCGCGCCGAGCTCGAGAACTCCCCGGAGACGCACAACGACGCGGTGCGTGCCTTGCAGGTGATTCCGGGCACCGCGGTTGCCGGTTACACCGCGCGTACGCACGTTCGCGGCAGCCGTGATGATGAGATCCTGTTTCGCTATGACGGTGTCACGCTCAATCAGCCTTATCATCTGAAGGAACTGCAGAGCCTGTTCAGCCCGGTGGATCCGACCGCGGTCGACTCGGTCACCTCTTGGACGGGCATCGCACCGATCCAGTTCGGCGGTCAGATCGGCGGGGTGGTGGACATCCAACCGCGGCGCATCACGCGCACGACCGCCGATGTCCAATTATCCGAGCAGGGTGCGAGCGGCATGGCGGGCACCGTCTTCGGCGGCGGCCGGGGCAGCGTGTTCGCCGATCTTCGTCTGCAGAACGAATTCGCCCCGGTCGGCTGGATCGAGACCCGGGTCGGTGCGCCGACGCTCAACGATCTGATCGTACACGCGACCTGGTCATTCGACTCACGAACCGAACTCGCCGGCGGGATTCTTGCAATCGATGATCGGCGAAAATATTTTTCCACCGAAAACGCGCAGAACAAGGCCGTCAACGGCGGTGAGTTCTACGCCTGGTTGCGACTGCAGCATCGTTTCGGGGACGGCGTGCACGGCGAAACGCTGCTTTCGAGCGAGGATTCGCATGAGAGCGTCTCCGGTTCGGTCAATCAACCGAACGTCGTGTTCGGGCCGCTCGACGAGCGCAGCTGGCATTCCATGTACACGGTGCGCGAGGAATTGCGTGGCACGGCGGCGACGAACTGGTACTGGCATGCCGGAGGGCAGGCGACGTTCGTCGACCTCCTCGACCAATCCTCAGGTTACGCCGTGTTCTCGGCGCCGTTCGTGCCGAACCTGCAGCCGAACGCGCTTGCGATCGCCGACGAAAGCGTGGCGGCGCGCGCCTCGACCTATTCGCTCTACGGCTCGGTACGCTGGCGGGCGACGCGTCATTTGGTCGCCGATTTCGGTGTGCGCCGGGATCGGCGCAAGTTCCACTACTGGCCCGCGGACTCGCAGTGGAATCTGCGCGCCAATCTGCGCGAACAGTTGACGGCGGCGACGGTGCTGCGCGTCGGCTGGGGCCAGGAGTCGCAGGCGGACCTGCTCGACCCAATGCTCGTCGCGAGTGTCGTCGAACCGCGACCCGTGCGGCGCTTGAGCCAGACGAATTTCAGCCTGGAGCATCTGTT
>JABEVI010000272.1 GCA_013044085.1 Steroidobacteraceae bacterium | reverse complement strand
GCTATGCCCGACGGCGATGCAGGCGCTCGCCGGCGCCGATGCGCTCGCGATCGTCACGGAGTGGCAGGAATTTCGCAGCCCGGACTTCCAGGCGATCATTTCAGCCTTGCGGCAACCGGTGATATTCGACGGACGAAATCTCTATGATCCCTCGCAGATGGCCGAACTCGGCGTGGCCTATCATGCGATCGGCCGCGGCCTGAGTTCGCCCGATGCGCGTGCGACCATGGCGAAGACCGTATGGCGCGAGTCCTCGGCCGCATGACCACCTGGCGGTCTCATCCGGTGGCGCGCGTGCGCTGAGCGTGGGAACATCGGCCGAACGATTCGGAGTTGCCGATGCAGAGAGACAAGCACGCGCCGCTGTCCGGTGGGGGGCGGAAACGGATCCTCATTCTGCGGCATTCACGCTCAGTGCGGGTGATGCACTGGGTCAACGTGCTCACGCTCGGCATCATGCTGATGAGCGGGCTGCAAATATTCAACGCCCATCCGTCCCTTTACTGGGGAAAGTCTTCGGATTTTTCCCATCGCCTGCTGCACATGGAGGCCGTTGAGGGCGCCCATGGGCATACCGAGGGCGTGACCCGAGTCGGCGGGCACACGTTCGTCACGACCGGCCTGTTCGGCTGGTCGCGCGGTTCCGACGGCACGTACACTGAGCGTGGATTTCCTGTCTGGGCGACCCTACCGGGCTCGACCTGGCTCGCGATGGGCCGGCTCTGGCACCTGTTTTTCGCCTGGATCCTGGTGCTCAACGGCGCCGCGTACCTGCTGATCGGAATTCTCTCCGGTCACCTGCGTCGCGATCTGCTGCCGACGGGCGCGGATCTGCGTTCGCTCGGGCACACCTTCGTTGAACATGTGCGCTTGCGCTTCCCGAAGGGCGATGAGGCGCGACGCTACAACGGCATTCAAAAGCTATCCTATCTGTTCATCGTCTTCATCGTCGGCCCGCTGATGGTGCTGACCGGCTTGACGATGTCACCGACGATGGACGCCGGTTTTCCCTGGCTCCTGGACGTGTTCGACGGGCGCCAGAGCGCGCGCACAATCCATTTCCTGGGTGCGATGTGCTTGCTCGCCTTCGTGTTGGTGCACCTGGTGATGGTGATCGTGTCGGGCTTGAGGAACAACCTGCGATCGATGATCACGGGACGCTATGCCATCGAGGTGGAGCAAGTGGTCGCGAAGGGTGCCGAGCATGAGTAAGCCGATCGATGCGCGCCGGCGGCGCCTGATACTAGGTCTCGGTGCGGGTGCTGGAAGCCTGCTGCTCGGCGGCTGCGAGCGCATTTCCAGCGACCCGGATACCCAACGCGTGCTCGGTTCGGCCCAATGGTTGACGCGTGCCGCGCAACGTGCGCTCGTGTCGCGTGATGCGCTTGCGCCGCAATACAGCCTGTCGGACATCGCTCCGGTGTTCCGGGCCAATGGCACGACCGACCCGAACAATCCGGTTTATCAGGGGTACGCGCGCAACCAGTTTCGCGACTGGCGGTTGCAGGTGGACGGGCTGGTAGAGAATCCCAAGGAGTTCTCGCTCGATGCGCTGCGGGCGCTGCGCGCGCATACGCAGATCACCCGTCACGACTGTGTGGAAGGCTGGAGCTGTATCGGCCAATGGACCGGGGCACAGCTGCGCGACGTACTGGCGATCGTGCTGCCAAGGCCGCAGGCCCGTTACGCGATGTTCTTCTGCGCCGATCCGATGGACGGTGGTTCGAACTACTATGAGAGCATCGACCTTCGCACAGCCGCCCATCCCCAGACCCTGCTCGCCTATGCGTTGAATGGCGAGACCCTGCCGGTCGCCTACGGGGCGCCCTTGCGTCTGCGCCTCGGGCGGCAGCTCGGTTATAAGATGGCCAAATACGTCATGCATATCCAACTGGTCGACAGCTATCGAAGTTTCGGCGGCGGCCAGGGGGGGTACTGGGAAGACCAGGGTTACGCCTGGTACGCGGGGATCTGAGCCGCCGCCCCCAGCAGTTCCTGCAAAAACTCCGCGAGGGGTGCTGCCAGAACACTCTCGAAACGCGGTACGCGCGTTTCGCGCAGATAGGCGGATTGGGCAATTTCCATCTGCACCACATCGACGCCATCGGCGGGCGCCCCGTAATGGCGGGTGATGTAGCCGCCCTTGAAGCGTCCATTCACGACGAAGGAGAACCGGTGCTGCGCGCCGAGCCGTGAGGCGATGCGCCGAGCAGTATCGTCGGTGCAGCTGCGGCCGTCGGCGGTGCCGACGTTCAGATCGGGCAGCCGCCCTTCGAAGAGTGCCGGAACGGTGGAGCGAATGGAGTGTGCGTCCCACAGCAGGCAGTGTCCGTGACGGGCAAGCTGCCGGTCGATCATCCGGCGCAACCTCTCGTGGAACGGCCGCCAATAGCGTTCGAGCCGCGCCTCGATCTGCGCGGCCGACGGCTCGTCGCCGGCCGTGTACAGAGGCTCGCCGTCGAATGTCTCGGTCGGGCACACCGATGTCTCCCGCTTGCCGGGATACAGCCGCGCCCCGTCCGGCGGTCGGTTGAGGTCGACGACGTAGCGTGAGTGCGTCGCGCGCAGCACCGAGGCGCCGAGTCTTTCGTGAAAGGCGTATAGATCCGGGATGAACCAGTCCGTGTCCGGCAAATCGCGCGCCGACGCGGCGATTCGCGCGGCGATCTCGGGCGGCAAATGGGTGCCGGAATGCGGCATGCTGATCACGAGCGGCGCCGTGCCCTCGTTGGCCACGTACAGCGGTGTTTCCAAGGTTCCCGGATCCTCGGGCCGGCCGTTCATGGAAGCCGCGTCGACGGCAGGATCGCGCCGGCCATTGCGAGCAGCCCGCCCTTGAGAACCCAGGATTGCGCGGCGCGGATGTCCGGGGAGAAGTAGCGGTCGGCGGCGTAGAACGGCACGCGCGCGCGCAACTCCCCATGCACCCGCTCGAGCGCGATCGACGAGCGTGCGGGCCGATGGAAGTCGATGCCCTGCGCAGCCGCGAGCAACTCGATGCCGATCACCGCGGCCGCGTTGTCGTGCATTCGACCCAGGCGGCGCGCCGCGTGGGTGGCCATGCTGACGTGATCCTCCTGATTGGCGGAGGTGGGGATCGAGTCGACGCTGCACGGTGAAGCGATGGTCTTGTTCTCGGCGACCAGCGCCGCCGCCGTCACCTGCGCGATCATGAAGCCGCTGTTCACACCGCTGTGCTCGACGAGAAACGGCGGCAGGCCGCTCATCTTCGGATCGACGAGGACCGCGATGCGTCTCTCCGAGAGGCTGCCGATTTCGGCAATGGCAAGCGCGAGGGTATCGGCCGCGAATGCGACCGGTTCGGCGTGGAAATTCCCGCCCGAGAGAGCCTCGGCGCCGTCGACGAACAGCAGCGGGTTGTCGGTCACCGCGTTGGCCTCCGTCGCGAGAGTCGTCGCGGCATGTCGGATCAGATCCAGACAGGCACCCATGACCTGCGGCTGGCAGCGGAACGAATACGGGTCCTGGACGCGCTCGCAGTTGACGTGCGATGCCCTGATTGCACTGCCGGCGAGCAGCCGGCGGTACTCGGCGGCGACGGCGATCTGGCCGGGCTGGCCGCGAGCGGCGTGAATTCGCGCATCGAACGGCGCGTCGCTGCCCTTCAATGCGTCCACCGACATCGCGCCGGCGACGACGGCGGCGGCGAATACCGCTTCGATTCCGAACAACGCCGACAGCGCGAGCGCCGTCGACACCTGGGTCCCATTGATCAACGCAAGGCCTTCCTTGGCTCGCAGGCGAAGCGGTTCGAGGCCCGCGCGGTGCAGCCCTTCGGCAGCGGGTACGATCCGGCCGGCGATGCGCACCTCACCGAGTCCGAGAAGCGCGAGACTCAGATGGGCGAGGGGCGCGAGATCCCCGGAGGCGCCGACCGATCCCTGCGCCGGAATCAGCGGGTAAACCTCGTGATCGACCAGCGCGATCAGCGCATCGACGAGCCGGCGGCTCACCCCCGAGTGGCCACGCGCGAGCGCGTTGATCTTCAACACCAGCACGAGTCGGACTATCTCGTCGGCAAGATGATCGCCGACGCCGGCGGCATGCGAGAGCAGCAGATTGCGCTGCAGAAGCTCGAGCTGATCGTCGGGGATGCGCGTCTGGGCCAGCAAGCCGAAACCGGTATTGATCCCGTAGACGGCGTCACCGCGCGCGACGATGCGGTCGACGAACGCGCTGGAGGCCTCGATGCGGGCAAGGTCGGTGCTGCTCAATACCAGACGCACCGGCCCCGCGTGTACTAAGCGCAGTTCGCCGAGGCCAAGTTCGCCGGCGCGTAGGTCGATGCGTTCAACCGTGGCTGAGGTGCTCATCGGTCGCGCCCGATCATCGGCAGGTTCAAG
>JABEVI010000067.1 GCA_013044085.1 Steroidobacteraceae bacterium | reverse complement strand
TTTTTTTTAATATCTTCGTGGGTGCTGCGCGTGCGCTTGCGGATCTTCGGCGGTGCCACTCCCCGCCGGGCCGGCTCACTCGTCTCAAGTTGAGCGGCTGGCTGTCGATAGTTCGGCTCACCAACGTGAAAGCCATCGACATCACCGCTGACTCAGGTTCTACGCACGAGCGCGCCGATCCTGGCAGTACCGATCATCCGCGGTTCCGGGACAAGCTGTGCCGTAAGTTTACATATGCTGCAGATGCCGTCAGCCTACACCGCCACTCGACCTAAGCCTGCCGCCGCGACGGGCTTCGAGAAGATCCAACGCTATTGGGACCCGCACGTCGGCTGTTGGTCCGCGAGGATCCTGCCCGGCGAGTTTTACGTAACCCGACACGACGAGGCGGTCACGACGGTTCTTGGCTCCTGCATCGCCGCCTGTCTTCGCGATACGACGAACGGTGTCGGTGGCATGAACCACTTCATGTTGCCGGAGGACAATTCAATCGGCATCGACTCCTGGAGCATGGCGGACGGCACTCCATCGACGCGCTACGGCACCAACGCCATGGAAAGTCTGATCAACGAGGCCTTGAAGCTCGGCGCAAGGCGCGAACGGCTGGAGCTCAAGCTGTTCGGCGGTGGCCGGATCCTGCCCTCAATGACCGATATCGGCGAGCGCAATATAGCCTTCGCACACCACTTCGCCCGCATCGAGGGCATCCGTGTCGCCGCAGAGGATATGGGCGATGTCGTGCCGCGGCACGTCATGTATTTCCCGGCAACCGGTCGCGTGCGCCTCAAGCGGCTGCGCGCGCTCGAGACCCAGGCCGTTGCCGCCCGCGAATGCACCTACCGCGATCGCTTGGCCGAACAGCCGGCCGAAAGCGACGTGGAATTGTTCGAGTAGCCCGCCAACATGTCGGCACCCCGAAAACCTCGACCATCCGTCGACCCGGCAGCGGCTCATAACCTGCAAGCCGGTCAGTGGGCGAGGAACTACCCGACCGTGGCCGGCGTGCGTCGATGGATAGAACGGCGAATACTTCGCGAAAGGGCAAGCTTATGGCACAAACCATCCTAGCGGTCGACGACTCGGCGTCCATGCGCCAAATGGTCAGTTTCACACTGCGTCGGGCCGGCTACGAAGTCGTCGAAGCGGTGGACGGTGTCGAAGCGCTGGACTACGCGCGTGCCAACACCGTCGACTTGGTGCTCACCGATGTCAACATGCCGAAAATGGACGGAATCACGCTGGTGCGCGAACTGCGGCAGCTGAACCCGTACAAATTCATACCGATGCTGGTATTGACCACCGAAGCTGGCCCGGAGAAGAAGCTGCAGGGCAAGCAGGCCGGAGCGACCGGCTGGCTCGTGAAGCCGTTCAACCCCGAGAAGTTGTTGGCGACGATCGCCAAGGTCTTGTAGGCGCATGACCCTCGACCCGGCAATGGAGGAGATCCTCAAGGTTTTCTTTGAGGAAAGCACCGAATGTCTGAGCGCGATGGAATCCGGCTTGCTCACGCTCGGCACCGGCGCCGATTGCGAGACCATCAACACGATCTTTCGCGCCGCCCATTCGATCAAGGGTGGCGCCGGCACCTTGGGGCTCATGGAGGTGTCGCACTTCACGCACGCCGTGGAGACCTTGCTCGATCAGATGCGCACCGGTGAGCGTGCCGTCAGCGCAGATGCGGTACAAATTCTTCTGCGGGCGGTCGACGTGATTCGCGAAATGATGGACGCAGCGCTCGCCAGGCAGTCGATTCCGACGCCCGCCGCCGCGGCCGTCACCGCAGAGCTCGAGCTGCTGCTCGATGAACGGATCCCGCGAGCGCCCGCCGCGGCATCACAGCCGCCACCCGTCCCGTCGGTCGCGCCCACACTCCGGTGCGGATGGAGAATTGAGTTTCGTCCGCACGAAAGTCTGTTCAAGACCTGTAATGATCCGCTGCGGATGTTTGCGCAACTGGCAAAAATCGGCGACCTCACCTCGACGCCGCATCTGCATGCGCTGCCCCGATTCGGGCAGTTCGACCCGTCCCTGTGCTACGTCTCCTGGAGCTTGATCCTCCACGGCGCGGCCGACAAAGCGCAGATCGAGGAGGTGTTCGATTGGGTCGATGCGAACTCCGTGATCGAGATCGAACCGCTGGAATCCCCGGACGCGACGACGCTCGAAGCATCCACGGCCCCATGCGCGACCGCGACCGCGCCACCGCCGTGCGCGCCGACGTCGCCGCGTGTCGGGGTGGAGTCCGGTTCGATCCGCGTTGGCACCGAAAAGGTCGATGCCCTGATCAACCTGGTCGGCGAACTGGTCATCACACAGTCGATGTTGAGCCGCTTCATCGATCATTGCGACCCCAATGATCTCGAGGCGCTGCGCCGCGGCTTGATTCTGCTTTCGCGAAACACGCGCGACTTGCAGGAGAGCGTGCTCAAGATCCGCATGCTGCCGATCAGTTTCTCCTTCAACCGGTTTCCGCGTCTGGTGCACGAACTGTCGCGCAAGCTCGGCAAGAAGGTCGAATTGAAGTTGAACGGTGAACACACCGAGCTCGACAAGACCGTGCTCGAAAAAATAGCCGACCCGCTGGTTCATCTCGCCCGAAACGCGCTCGATCATGGTCTAGAGACACCGCAGCAGCGCGTCGCTGCCGGCAAGAGCGAGACCGGCACGCTCGAGCTGACGGCTTACCACGAGGGTGGCAGCATCATCATCGAGGTCAAGGACGACGGCGCGGGCATCGACAAGGCGAAGGTCCTGGCGAAAGCACGCGCGCGCGGGCTGGTCGAGCAGGATGCTAATTTGAGCGACGATCAAATCCATAACTTGATTTTTCTTCCCGGGTTTTCCACCGCGGAGAAAGTCAGCGATGTTTCGGGCCGGGGCGTCGGGATGGATGTCGTGCGACGAAACATCAACGACATCGGCGGCCACGTGCAGATCGCGAGCGCCGAAAGCAGGGGTACCTGCATCCGCATCCGCCTGCCGTTGACGCTCGCGATACTCGAAGGCCAGATGCTGCGGGTCGGACAGGAGATCTACGTCGTTTCCCTGGTATCGATCATCGAGACGGTTCAACCCTCCCGCGAGCAGATCAGTTCCATCGTTGGACAGGTTGATTTGCTGCGCCACCGCGGCGATTTCCTGCCGATTATCCGACTTCACGAGTTGTTCGATGTTGCGCACGAGCGGGCGAGCCTGACCGGTGGCTTGCTCGTGGTGGTCGAAGCGGACGGGCAGCGGGCGGCGCTGCTGGTCGATGAACTGCTTGCGCAACAGCAGGTCGTCATCAAGAGTCTGGACACGAACTTCAAACACGTTCGAGGACTCGCCGGCGCGACGATCCATGGGGACGGTACGGTCGCGCTGATCATCGATGTTCCGGGCGTCATCCGCACTTTTGTCTGCAAGCAGGCAGAGCGCGTCGGCAGGGCCGCGTGAGTCCAGCAAAATGCTGTGATGGGCCATGCCATGGCACGTGAAGCGATCACGGCGGGGACGACTCAGGGTGAGCTGCGGATCGGCGAATTGCGTGCGGTCATCGAAGAGTTCGCCCGGGTGCTCGATGCCTTCGGCAGTGAACTCGACGCCTCGGTCAAGGATGCGGACCGAGAATGCGCCGCGATCGGTCGGGCCTTCGACGAACTCGGCGCCGCCAAGCGCGAGCTGGATGCGATGGAATGCCCGCAGCCGCTGCGCGGCTTGTTACAGCAGCACTCCGCCCGCATCGGCAACTCGCTCGATGCGGCGATTATCGCGATGCAGTATCAGGATCGACTGACGCAGCGAGTGGGTCATATTCGCGTCGGGCTGCACCGTTTACAGACCCTGTTGCGTGATGGCACTGACCGCGGTGCCGGGCAGTGGTTGGAATTGCTGCGTCATGTCGAAGAGTCGAACCAATCAGAACAGGCGAGATTGACGGCCGCGGAATGTGCCGCCAATGGGAGTGTCGAGCTGTTTTGACCCCAGGGCTAGGGGCTCGTCGTGCTCAAGGCGCTTATCTTCGCCAAACCCGCCTCTATCGCGTTACGCACTTCCAGGGTCAGTTCGCGCGGGTCCTTGTTCCCAGCCTCGATCGGACGGCCGATCACGACATGAATGGTACCGGGCTTCTTAAGAAAGCCCCGGCGCGGCCAAAACTCGCCGGCGTTATGCGAAATCGGCACGATCAGCTTACCGGTTGCCGCCGCAAGCAGTGCGCCGCTGGTGCCGTACTTGCGTTGCTGCCCGGCGGTAACGCGCGTGCCTTCCGGAAAGATGATCACCCAGAGCCCGTCCGCGAGTCTCGCCTTGCCCTGCTCGACGACCTGGCTCACCGCCCGGTGTCCGGCGCCGCGATCGATCGCGATCGGTCGCAGGAGCCGCAGTCCCCAGCCGACAAAGGGGATCCACAGCAACTCCCGCTTCAACACCCAAACTTGAGGTGGTAGCAATACGAACGGCGCGACGGTCTCCCAAGCGGAGGTGTGGTTGCTCATCGCGATGTGGTTGCCGGGCGGCAGGTTCTCGACGCCGTCGACGACATGGCGCAGCCCACAGAGTTTCCCCAGGACCCAGAGCAGGGCGCGGGCCCAGAGACGGGCGAGTGCGAACTCGTAGGGCCGCGGCAGCCAGAAGCCGAGCGCCATCACCCCGCCGCACACGCAGGCCGAGAGCATCATGTAGGTGGTGAAAACCAGTGACCGAAGGTACTGCATCGGCGTGCTCAGCCCGGTAGCCGTGCCAGATCGGCGATGCCGCCCATGAGCGAGCGCACATCGCGCAGCAGGGCCAACCGATTGCGCCGCCGCGCGAGATCCTCGTCCATCACCATGACGGCATCGAAGAATGCATCGACCTCGGGGCGTAACTCGCGAGCGCCGCGCAGCGCATCGCCGTACCGCCGTGCGCTGAGGGCGCCTTCGACGCGCGGTGCGACTTCAAGCAGCCTGTCGTGCAGGCGCCTCTCGGCCTCGTCCACGAATAGGACCGGATCGACGCGAACCTCCGTGCCGATGTCCACCTTTTTCAACAGGTTGCCGATACGTTTGTTTGCTGCCGCGAGCACCGCGCCTTCCGGCGTCGCCAAGAAGGCGTGCAACGCAAGAAGTCGCGCCTGTGCATCGAGGGGCGAGCGTGGTCCGACCGCGAGCACCGCCTCGAGCATTTCGCTCGTGCACCCGGCGACCCGCTCTGCGAGCAAGCCGCGCAGCCGCTCGGCGATGAACGCGAGCACTTCTTCGGCTGTGCCGGATCGCGATACCGGCTGCGCCCCGGCGGAGTGTTCCACGAGGTCGACCAGGTCCAGGTCGAGCGGCGTCTCCAGCAGAATTCTCAAGATGCCGAGCGCTGCGCGTCGCAAGGCGAAGGGATCCTTGGTGCCGGTGGGCTTTTGGTCGATCGCAAAGATGCCAACCAACGTGTCGATCCTGTCGGCGAGGGCCAGTGCCTGGCCGACGCGGCTCGCCGGCAGCCGATCGCCGGCAAATCGCGGCCAATATTGCTCCTCGAGGGCGGTCGCGACCTCGGCATTCTCACCGGCGGCGAGGGCGTAATGCCGTCCCATCGTCCCCTGCAATTCGGGGAACTCGCCGACCAACAGGGTCATCAAATCGGCCTTCGCGAGTTGCGCGGCCCGGTCGACCGCTGCGCCGGCGCCGATCGCGGTGCCAATGCGATTCGCGAGCGCCCGCACCCGCAGGGTCTTGTCGGCGTAACTGCCGAGTTTGCCCTGGAAGGTTACGCTGCCGAGCCCGGCGGCATGATCTTCGAGCGATAACTTGCGGTCCTGGTCCCAGAAGAACGCGGCGTCGGTGAGGCGTGGCCTGACCACCCGTTCGTTGCCCTCGCGCACCTTGCCCGGGTCGCGGCTGGCGAGGTTGCTCGCCGTCACGAACCAAGGGCTGAGCGAGCCATCCGCTGCCTCGATGGGGAAATAGCGTTGATGGTCCTGGACCGTCGCGACGATGACCTCGCGCGGCAGCGTCAGGAACCGCTCGTCGAAACGTCCGACGATCGCCACCGGCCACTCGACCAATGCCGTGACTTCGTCGAGCAACGCAAGGTCGAGTAGCGCGTGTCCGCCGACCGCCGCCGCCGCGGCGGTCACCGCGCTGCGTATCGTCTCGCGCCGCGCCGTGAAATCGGCGATCACCTTCGCGCGACGCAACGCGCCGGGGTAGGCGCGGGGCGTCTTCAGGCGAATTGGCCGTGGCGCGTGAAATCGGTGTCCGACGGTTTCATTGCCGGTTTGCAAGCCGAGGATCGTGCAGGGCACGATGTCCGTGCCGAACAACAGGACGATGCGGTGCACGGGTCTGACGAACTCCGCTTCGCCGGCCCCCCAGCGCATCCGCTTCGGCAGCGGCAGCGCCGCGACCGCCCGTTGCGCGAGTGCGCCGAGCAGCGTCACGCTCGGCGCGCCCGGTTCCAGCGCGCGGTATCCCAGCCAGGTGCCTTTTTCGTTGGCGATCTGCGTCAATTCGCCGACCGCAACACCACAACTCTTGGCGAACGCGAGCGCGGCCTGCGTCGGCTGTGCATTCGAGTCGTAAGCGGCGCCGAGCGGCGGGCCGCGACGTTCGATCGGGCGATCGGGCTGGCGCTCCGCGCAATCTTCGATGAGCACCGCGAGCCGCCGTGGCGTCGCGAATCGGCGCAGCCTGCCGTGTGTGATGCCGGCCGCGGCGAGTCCCGTGGCAAACTGCTCGGCGAGCGCGTTCGACAACGCCTCGAGGCTGCGCGGCGGCAGCTCCTCCGTGAGCAGTTCGAACAGCAGGTCTTGCGCAGCCATCAGGCGGCCCGCCCGGTTTGCGCACCATTGAGCAGGGGATAGCCGAGAGCTTCACGGCTGGCGCGATAGCCTTCGGCGACGGCGCGCGCGAGCGAGCGCACACGCAGGATGTATCGCTGGCGCTCGGTCACCGACACCGCACGGCGCGCGTCGAGCAGATTGAATGTGTGGGAAGCCTCGAGCATGCGTTCGTAGGCCGGCAGCACGAGTTTCTCCGCGCTCAGGCTGCGGCATGCATTTTCGGCCGCTTCGAATGCCTGCAACAGCGCTGCGGTATCCGCCTTCTCGAAGTTGTACGCGGACTGCTCGACTTCGTTCTGATGATAGATATCCCCGTAGGTCACCCGCCGGCCGCCGACATCCGTCCAGACGATGTCGAATATGCTCTGCGCGCCCTGGATGTACATTGCCAGGCGCTCCAAACCGTAGGCGATCTCGCCCATCACGGGACGGCAGTCGATGCCGCCGACCTGCTGGAAATAGGTGAATTGCGTGATCTCCATGCCATTCAACCAAACTTCCCATCCGAGGCCCCAGGCGCCGAGCGTCGGCGACTCCCAGTTGTCCTCGACGAAGCGAACATCGTGTGTCAGAAGATCGAACCCGAGGGCTCGCAGGGAGCCGAGATACAGTTCCTGAAAGTCCGCAGGCGATGGCTTCATCACCACTTGGAACTGGTAGTAGTGCTGCAGGCGGAAGGGGTTGTCACCGTAGCGCCCGTCGGTCGGCCGGCGCGAAGCCTGCACATACGCGGCATTCCAGGGTTCCGGCCCCACCGCGCGCAGGAAGGTCGCGGGATGAAAGGTGCCGGCGCCCATCGGCATATCGTAGGGTTGCAGCACCAGACAACCGAAGTCCGACCAATAGCGCTGCAACGCGAAGATCAGATCCTGGAAGGTTCGTGGTGGGGAGAGGACTCGGGGCATGCACAGGCTCGCTTGACAAAGCGCACGAGTATAGCGACGTGCGCGCGGGCGCGCCGCACCCCGCACC
>JABEVI010000271.1 GCA_013044085.1 Steroidobacteraceae bacterium | reverse complement strand
TCACGCCCCGGCTTTACTCCATCGCATCGAGCCCGCGGGCCACGCCGGATGAAATTCATCTCACCGTCGGGGTCGTCGAGTACACGGCGCTGCAGCGCCCGCGGCGCGGCCTCGTCTCCGGACTGCTCGCCGACGCCACCGGTGAGGCTGCGGCTGTACCGGTGTACCTGCACCACAACCCCGCCTTTCGCCTGCCGGCGGATCAGCGCGCGCCCATCGTGATGATCGGGCCGGGGACCGGCGTCGCGCCGTTTCGTGCCTTTCTCGCGCAGCGCGAGACCGAGGCGGCCGGCGCTCGCAGCTGGCTGTTCTTCGGTGACCGTTCCTTCGAGACCGATTTTCTCTATCAGGCCGAATGGCTCGACTGGCGCAAGCGCGGAGTGCTCTCGAAACTCGACGTGGCATTTTCGCGCGATCGGGCGCAGAAGACCTACGTGCAGCATCGACTCGCGGAACGCGGCGCGGAGCTGTGGCGATGGCTCGAGGAGGGTGCCTACGTCTATGTGTGCGGCGACGCCGAGCACATGGCGCCGGACGTGCACCGCAGCCTGCTCGAAATAGTCGCGCGACACGGCGGTCGCTCGGGCGAAGATGCGGGCGAATACCTCCTCGATCTGCAGCGATCCCGCCGCTATCAACGGGATGTCTACTGATGAGCGAGCCGGAGCGACGCAATGATCTGTCCTGCCCGATCGAGCAGCTGCACGCGAACGAACGCCTCAAGTACCACAGCGATTTCCTGCGCGGCACGATCGAGGTGGGCCTCGCCGATCCGGTGACGGGCGCGATCCTCGAGGCGGACACGCAGCTGACGAAGTTCTTCGGAATCTACCAACAGGACGACCGCGACCTGCGAGATGACCGACGCCTGGCGAAACTCGAGCCACGCTACCAGTTCATGGTGCGGGTGCGCATGCCGGGCGGCGTCTGCCGACCGGAGCAATGGCTGGCGTTCGATGCCTTGGCGCGGGATACCGCCGACGGCAGCTTGCGCCTCACGACCCGGCAGACGTTCCAGTTCCACGGCGTGCGCAAGCGCGAGCTGAAAAAGCACGTCCAGGGCATCGTGGCCTGTGGTCTCGACACCCTCGGCGCCTGCGGCGACGTCAATCGAAACGTCATCAGCACCGCCAATCCCCTGCGCTCGGCTGCGCATGCGGCGGCCGGCGAACTCGCCCACCGGATCGGCGCGCACCTCTTGCCGAAAACCGGTGCCTACCGGCAGATATTTCTCGGCGAGCAACCCGCGGCGGGCGTTACCGACCAAGAACCGCTCTATGGGCGTACGTACCTGCCGCGAAAATTCAAGATCGCGATCGCGGTCCCGCCGCACAACGACGTCGACATCTACGCTCACGATCTTGGTTTCATCGCGATCCTCGAGGATGGGCGCTTGATCGGCTACGACGTGACGGTCGGCGGTGGCATGGGCATGACACACAATGCGCCCGCGACCTTCCCGCGGGTCGCCGACCTCGCCGGCTTCTGCCTCCCGCAGGACGCGGTCGCGGTGGCCGAGCACACCCTCGGAATACAGCGCGACTTCGGCGACCGCAAGGACCGGGCGCACGCGCGTTTCAAGTACACGATCGAGGATCGTGGTATAGGGTGGTTTCGCGAAGAGCTTGCGCGGCGTCTTGGCAAGGCACTCGCACCGGCGCACGGCTTCCGCTTCGAGTCATCCGGCGATCCGATCGGCTGGCATAGCGGCGGGCAGGACCTGTGGCATTACACGCTGGTCGTCGAGAACGGCCGCATCAAGGACCAGCCGGGCCGGTCCTTGATGAGCGGCCTGCGAGAGATCGCCCGTGCCCACAAGGGACTGTTCGCGCTGACGACCAACCAGAACGTGATCATCGCCGGCGTCAGCATCGACGAGCGACCCACGATCGATGCGTTGCTGCGGGCGCACGGTCTCGGCGACGAATCACGCCTGAGCGGCGTGCGCCGCGCATCACTGGCCTGCGTCGCGCTGCCGACCTGCGCGCTCGCCATGGCCGAGAGCGAGCGCTACCTGCCGGTCCTCATCGACAAGATCGATGCGCTGCTCGCCGACGCGAACCTGGCGACAGCGCCGATCAATCTGCGCATGAGCGGGTGTCCGAACGGCTGCTCGCGACCCTACCTTGCCGAGATCGCGCTCGTCGGCAAGGCCCCCGGCCGATACAACCTGTACCTTGGCGCAAGCGCCATAGGCGATCGACTCGGCGCGCTGTATCTTGAAAACGCCGGCGAACGGGACATCCTCGACGCCCTCGGGCCGCTCTTCGCGGCCTACGGTGCCAAGCGGCTCGCGCAGGAGAGCTTCGGTGACTACGTGATACGGGCCGGCATAGTGCCGGCGATGATGCGTTCGAGCGACTTCCAGCGAATCGGCAAGACCGGCCCGTAACGGGCCGAACGGACTGCGGGCGCGCCGCCGGATCGGCTATACTGCCCGACCTCATTGGGCACGGGTGCAATCATGAACTTGGGCGTGCTATACGCCCTTGGCGCGTATCTCATTTGGGGCTTGTTCCCGCTTTATTTTCGGGCGTTGATCCGCGTGCCGCCGATGCAAATTCTCGCGCATCGGATGCTCTGGTCGCTGCTTCTGCTGACGCTGATCATCCTCGTCAAGCGCCACTTCAGCTGGCTCGAAACCTTGCGACGCCGGCCGTGGATCCTGCTGCGATTCTCCGCCAGCGCGTTCCTGCTGGCGTGCAACTGGGGCGTGTACATCTGGGCCGTCAACAACGGTCACGTCGTCGATGCGAGCCTCGGGTACTACATCAATCCGCTGATGAGCGTCGTCGTCGGCGCCGCCGTGCTGTCGGAGAAACTTCGGCCCGCGCAATGGCTTGCCGTCGTCATCGCCGCCGGCGGCGTGATCTGCATGACGATCCAGATCGGCCATCCGCCGTGGATCGCGCTCAGCCTCGCGCTGAGCTTCGCTTTGTACGGATTGCTGCGCAAGACCGCGCCCCTCGGATCGCTCGAGGGACTGACGATCGAAACCGCCGTGCTGTTACCGGTCGCGATCGGCTATCTTTCCTGGGAGGGCGCACACGGTGCCGACGCGTTCTCCCATGGCGACCTGCGCCTGCGGCTGATGCTGATGGCGGCGGGCCCCGTCACCGCGGTGCCATTGCTGCTGTTCGCATCCGCGGCGCGCCGCATACCGCTCTCGCTGCTCGGCATCCTGCAGTACCTGATGCCGACCGTCGTGCTCGCGCTCGGGGTCTGGCTCTATCACGAACCCTTCGGTCGTGACCGGCTGCTCGGATTCAGCCTCGTCTGGAGCGGCGTCGCGATCTATCTCGGCGATGCCTTGATCCGACTCGCGATCTACGGCTCCTCGGCGCCGATTTCAGCACGTCGCCGGCGAACGTAGGCGTCGAGTTCCTCGAGCACCTCAGGATCCATCGGCGGCTGTTCGTACTCGGCGAGGGCCCTCTTCCAGATCGCCGTCGCCCGGCGCGTAGCGTCGATCGCGCCGGCGATTTCCCAGCTCTCGTGGTTCTGCCAGTCGGACAGCAGCGGCCGATAAAAGGCGTGCTCGTAGCGCTCGATCGTGTGCGGATCGCCGAAGAAGTGCCCCCCGGGCGGGACACGCCGGATCGCCTCGAGCCCGAGTTGCGCCTCGTCGACGAGCACCGGCTTCAAGAACTCGACCATCGACTGCAACATCTCGACGTCCAGCACGAACTTCTCGAACGAGGCCGTCAATCCCCCCTCCTGCCAGCCGGCGGCGTGATAGAGCAGATTTCCGCCGCCGAGCACCGCCCCCCAAAGCGACATCTGGGTTTCATAGGCTCCCTGCGCATCCGCCGCATTCGATGCGCTGGCATTCGACGTCCGGTACGGCAAGCCGTAGCGCCGCGCGAGCTGGCCGCAGGCGATGTTCGCCTTCGCGTTCTCCGGCGTTCCGAACGCCGGCGCACCCGAACGCAGGTCCACGTTGGATGTGAAGGCGCCGTACATCACCGGGGTGCCGGGACGCACCGTCTGCGCGAGCACGACGCCGAACAGCGCTTCGGCATTCTGCTGCGCAAGCGCCGCGGCCAGCGAAACCGGCGCCATCGCCCCCATCAGCGTGAAGGGCGTGACGACGACCGGCTGGCCGTGCGCGGCCATTGCCATGAGCCCGTCGGCCATCGCCTCGTCGAATCGACGCGGGCTGTTGACCGATATAATCGTCATCACGCCCGGCGAGCGTGCAAGCTCGGGAAGGTCGACGCCACGCGCGATCGCCATCATCCGAATGCCGTCGAGCGCGCGCCCGGCGCCGATGGCCGAACAGTGGTAGGCGCGGTCCGAATAGACCAGGTTCGCGCGATAAGCATCGAGATGCCGCGAGTTGGCCGGCAATTCGACCGGCGCGCAAACCTGGTTGCCGAGCACGTGAATGACGTTGAAGTACTGCGCCAGGCGGATGAAGTCGCAATAATCCCGGTAATTGCCCGGTCGGCGGCCGCGCTCCAGATCGTGCACGTTCGGCGGTCCGGCCACCAGACCGAAGACCAGGCGGTCGGCGCCGATCCGCAGGCGCCGTTGCGGGTTCCGCGGCGTCAAGTCGAACTCGCGTGGTGCGTTTGCCAGCGCCTCGGCGACCATGCCCCGATCCAGACGCACGACCGCACTCGCCTCATCGACCTGCGCGCCGGCCGAGCGCAGACGGCCCCTCGCCGCAGGGGACATGAGTTCAATGCCGAATTCCTCGAGAATCCGCGATGAAGCCAGGTGGATGGATTCAACCTGCTCGGCCGAGAGGATCTCGAGCGGCGGATAGGGGTTGCGCACCTCGGACCAGGGCAGTTGATCGAGCGGCGCGCTGCCCGAGCGGCGTACCCGCGCACCCGGCCGGCGTCGCGGCGGCGGTCCCTTCGGTAAACCCGAATCGCTCACGGCTAGACTCCCGTGCGGCCGCCATGGCGCGCAAGCTGCGATGATAGCCCAACCGCCCGCCGCACCACCATGACGCAACGGGCGCCCCGCCATGGTGCATCACCGACCGGGCGATTGACTCAAGTGACTGATTGCATGCGGGGCGGCGAATCTGGCACGAAATTCGCTTGTCAGACCGCAGGGGGAACGAGTGAGCGATTCGCCATACGATGAAATGCATGGCCGTGACGACGGCACCCGTGAATGCTACCGACCGTACGTTGACTGGCTGAGTCGGCAATCGGCCGGGCGCCTCGAGCAAAAACGCGCCGAGGCGGATGCGATGTTCCATCGTGTCGGCATCACCTTCGCGGTGTATGGGCAGGAGGAGGGTAGCGAGCGGCTGATCCCGTTCGACGTCGTGCCCCGCGTGCTGCCGAACGCTGAATGGCGCCGGCTGGAGCGCGGCCTCGCGCAGCGTGTGCGCGCCCTGAATGCGTTCATACACGACATCTACCACGATCAACGCATCCTAGCGGCCGGTGTCATACCGGCGGAGCAGGTGCTCTGCAACGCGCAATATCGCCCGGAAATGCAAGGTCTGGACGTCCCCGGGGGCATCTACGCCCACGTCGCCGGAATCGACATCGTCCGCGACTCACAGGGTGAATTCCGGGTGCTCGAGGACAACCTGCGGGTTCCCTCCGGCGTCTCCTATATGCTCGAGAACCGCAAGATGATGATGCGGCTCTTCCCGGAACTGTTCGCCGCGAACCGCGTCGCGCCGGTCGATCATTACCCGGAAGTTCTGCTCGATGAGCTGCGCGGCGTTGCGCCGGCCGGTGTCGTCGATCCGACGGTCGTGCTGCTCACGGCCGGCGCGCACAACAGCGCTTACTTCGAGCACGCATTCCTCGCCCAGCAGATGGGCATCGAACTGGTCGAGGGACAGGACTTGTTCGTACGCGACGAGGTCGTGTTCATGCGCACGACGCGCGGCCCGCGCCGCGTCGACGTGATCTATCGACGCATCGACGACGACTTCCTCGATCCGCTGGTCTTCCGACCCGATTCGATGCTCGGCGTGCCGGGACTCTTGACGGCCTACCGGGCCGCGCGGGTGACGATCGCCAACGCCATCGGCACCGGTGTCGCCGATGACAAGTCGATCTATCCGTACGTGCCGGCGATGATCCGCTTCTTCCTCGCCGAGGAACCGATCATCGAGAATGTACCGACCTGGATCCTGCGCCAACCCGAGGATCGCGACTACGCGCTCGCCCATCTAAAGGATCTCGTCATCAAGGAGGTGCATGGCGCGGGCGGTTACGGAATGTTGATCGGCCCGGCCGCGACGCGCGCCGAGATCGAGGAATTTCGCCTGCGGATCCGTGCCAACCCCGAGCGTTACATCGCCCAGCCGACGCTGGCCTTGTCCACCTGCCCGACCTTCGTGGCGGCCGGGCTCGCACCGCGACACATCGACCTTCGGCCGTTCGTGCTCTCCGGTCGCGGCGTGACGATCGTTCCGGGCGGCCTCACCCGGGTCGCGCTGCGCGAAGGATCATTGGTCGTGAATTCCTCGCAAGGCGGCGGCACGAAAGACACCTGGGTGCTGGAGACCTGATGCTCAGCCGAACCGCCGATCACCTGTATTGGATGTCCCGCTACATCGAGCGCGCCGAGAACCTCGCCCGCTTGGTCGACGCCCACTACCGGATGTCCCTGCTGCCGCACGCGCCGGCCATCCTCGCCCGCTCGCTCCGCTCGACGCTCGCGGCCTTGCAGTTGGAAGCCGCGTTCGGCGAGCGGCACGACAAGGCCGAACCGCGCGCGGTGTTCGAATTCCTGACCCTGGATTCGAAGCATGCGGGCAGCATTCTCAACTGCCTGCGGGCCGCGCGGGAGAATGCGCGCGCGGTACGCGGCACCTTGACGTCGGAACTGTGGGAGACGTTGAACTCGACGTGGCTCGAGGCCCGCGTCATCGGCCTGCACGGCGCGGGCGAGGCCGACATCGGCCGATTCGTCGAGTGGGTCAAGGAGCGCTCGCATCTGACGCGTGGCGTGACGATCGGCACGATGCTGCGGGACGAAGCCTTCCATTTTTCCCGCATTGGAACGTTCCTCGAGCGTGCGGACGGCGGCGCCCGGATCCTGGCCGCACATCGCGAGGATCTCGAACCGGGCGCGGAGGCCGGCGGCACCACCGATCCGTTCGAATGGAGCGTGCTGCTCAGGGCGCTGTCCGCCTTCGAGGTATACCGGCGCAGGTACCGCGAGGGCATCACGCCGTTGAAGGTCGCCGAATTGCTGATCCTGTGCGCCGACATGCCCCGCTCGCTGCTGCGGTGCTGCCGTGAACTGCATCAGAACCTGCGTGCGGTCGCCAACGAGCAGTCCGCGGAAACCGAGCGGCGTGCCGGCGAAATCCAGGCTACGCTGCACTTCACGCGCATGGAGGATCTCATCGAGCGCGGCGTCACGCGATTTTTGGAACAATTTCTCGCGAAGATGCGCGATATCGGCGAGCGGATCGCCTCGGACTTCCTGTTGCCACCGACCGAGGCATGACACCGATGCAGTTGCACATCCGCCACGAAACACTCTACGAATACGACCGGCCGGCCAAGTACAGCGTGCAGCGGCTGCACCTGACACCGCGCCCTGACCCCTCGCAACGGGTGCTCAACTGGCGGATCCTGGCGCCGGGGCGTCTTCTCGAACAGGTGGACGCACACGGCAACATCGTGCACCTTCTGACGCTCGAGGAACCGCATCGCGAGATTCGAGTCGTGGTTCAGGGCATCGTCGAGACCGTCGACCTCGACGTGCCCCAAGCCGATGGGCCATTGTCCCCGCTCGCCTACCTCGCGCCGACGGCGCTGACCGCGCCGGACGAGGCGATGCGCACCTTCGCCCGTCGAATCGGCGACTGCTGCGCGGGGCACGAGGCGGTCGCGACCGGCCTGTGCGAGGCGGTCGGCGACGCGATCCGGTACCGGACCGGGGTCAGCGACGTCGGCGACAGCGCCGCCGTCGCATTCGCGGCCGGCGAAGGGGTCTGCCAGGATCAGGCGCACGTGTTCCTCGCCTGTGCGCGCGTCCTGGGCGTTCCCGCGCGCTACGTGAGCGGCTACCTGTACACCGGCGACCGGCATGACGTCGCGAGCCACGCCTGGGTCGATGTCTGGCTGGGCGCGCAACGCGGCTGGCACAGCGTGGACATCACGCATCGACGGCCGGCCATTGGACAATATTGCCGCCTCGCGGTCGGCCGCGACTATCTGGACGCCGCGCCGGTGCGCGGTGTGCGCCACGGCGGCGGCGGCGAACACATGCGCACGAGCGTGCTCGTCGCGGAGTCGGCACAGCAGCAGCAGTAGTAGTAGCAGTCCGGTAGAATCGCCACAAATGACCTACTGCGTCGGCCTATTGGTGGACACCGGCCTGGTGATGTTGTCCGACTCCCGGACCAACGCCGGTGTCGACCAGATCAGCACCTTCCGCAAGATGGCGATATTCCAACGCGCCGGAGAACGTGCGCTCGTGCTGCTGTCGGCCGGCAACCTCGCGATCACGCAGGCGGTCGTGAATCTCCTGCACGAGGCGAGCGCCGATGGCCTGGCCGACCCGCCCATCCACCGGGCGGGAAACATGTTCGCGGCGGCGCGCGTCGTCGGCGACGCCCTGCGCGAAGTCTACGGTCGCGACGCCGCACACCTGCAGGACCAGGGCCACGAGTTCAACGGCACGTTCATCCTCGGCGGCCAGATCAGCGGCGAGGAGCCGCGCTTGTTCCACATTTACTCGGCCGGAAACTTCGTCGAATCCTCGGTCGACACGCCTTATTTCCAGATGGGCGAGTCGAAATACGGCAAGCCGATCATCGATCGGGTGATCAGCCGCAGCAGCAGCCTCGCGCAAGCCGCCAAGTGCGCGCTGGTGTCGATGGACTCGACGATCCGCTCCAACCTGTCGGTCGGGGCACCGCTCGACCTGGCGATCGTCCGCCGCGACGATTACCGGGTCGGGACCCACTTGAGCATCGACATGGAGAACGATTATTTCAGCAAGATCCGGGCGCGCTGGGGTGAAGCGCTGCAGGAAGTCTTCAGCGAACTGCCGGACCCGAACTGGTAGGCGCCCGGCGGTCTCCTCATTGGGCGGCTTCGGGCGCGATTCCCTGCCCGGCCACCCAGAAGTGCTCCCGTACCCACGCAGCCCGCTGCAGACACCAGCCCATCAAGGCCATGTGCAAGCCGCCGTAAGGCGCCGCGCAAGGCAGGAAACAGTGGTATCCGGGCTGGGCATCCACACCCTGAAGCCCCCAGGCACCGAGCCGCGGCACAAAATCGACCAGGGCGAGCTCGGCGGCGTTCAAGCGCCGGCACACATCGGCCGGATCCGCGGGCGCAGCGGCAAAAGGCAGGGAAATCGACGCCAGGTACCCGGCCCCCGCGATCGGATGCAGCACACCGGCGTTCACCTGCAGCAGCGCGGTCGGGGCGTTAGGGTCGATCGCCCGCGAAGGGCAATCCCCGCTCATCGCGAATTCCGCCCAAACCGCCGAATCGTTATTGGATGCGGCGAAACCCCGCTCCTGCAAGGCGAGCGCCACCGCGCGCAAATCCTCGGCCTTCAAGGGCTCCCGCCAGTCGCCCGGCATGGCATGATGCGCTCGCTGTTGTTCGAGCGCCGAGGCCGAGACGATCGACAAGGCCACCGAACGGCCGAGCGGAAGTTGAGCGGCGAAGGTATCGAGCACGAGCTTGGTCGCCAGATGCACCGTCGGCTCGAGGGCGTAGAGCGAAAACTGGGCCTCCTGTCGCAGGCGGCCTTCGCGCAGGGCGTACGCCCCGTGCACCGCCATCGCGTTGAGCCGCTGCACGCCGAGTTCGTGGAACGATGGCAGACCCGTCGGGGCGTATTCGGCAATGACCTCGACGATCGATACCACTCCGAGCCCCTCAACGGACTCCTTGACCGGCCGGAATCTGAGCGTACTGACCCCCGCACCGCCGGCATGCGCCAGACGGTAGCCGTCCTCGGTCCTCTCGAGCGGATGCGCCGCCAGCGCCTTATGAACCCGTTCCTCGACTTCACTGATCACTTCGGTCTCCAGCCTCTCATGCAGGTCACTAGCACGGCGCCAGAATGCCCGAAGCAAGCCGCATCGGGCAAACATTCGCCGCCGATGGCGTACTATGCGCGCTACCTCGGGAACTGACGGGAGATCGACCATGGCGCTGATCGCATGTGGCGAATGTGGACGCGCGGTGAGCGACAAGGCGGAGTTCTGCGTCGGTTGCGGCGCGCCTTTGAAAACTCATTCGGGCATCGACCTCGTGCCGGTCAATTCGAAGGTGACCCCGCCGACGCGCGCGCAACTCAGGCGGCGCGCGCTGCTGGCACTGTCCGCGCTCGGCCTCGGCGTCGTCCTGGCCGGACCCTTCGGCCGCCACCTCGGCAACGCCCGAGTCGCCGCGTTCCTGGCGGCACTGCTGATCATCGCCGGGTTGTGCGCCGTTCTGGTGCTGCTCGTACACGCTGCCGCGAATCGGCGCTGAGCGCAACGGCGCCCCGCGCGGCTCATGCACGCTCGAAGCGGGCGACGGTTTCCACGTGGTCGGTGAACGGGAATAGATTGAACGCATCGAGCGCGCACAAGCGCAGCCTGCCGCTCCCGGTCAGGCGCGCGAGATCGCGGATGAACGCTTCGAGCCCGCAACTGATGTACAGGAAGCGTTCGGGCGGCTCATCGCACAGCCACTCGAGCAGTTGCGGATCGAGGCCTTTGCGGGGTGGATCGGCGACCACCACCTGCGCGCCCACGGCGGCCGCCAACGCCCCGCCCGCGGCTCCCGGCACGACCGAGACCTTGGCCCGATCGGCCGCACCCAGCGCGCTCAGGGCGAGATCGAGCCCATGCAAGGACTGCGGAGCGACCTCGTTCATCGTCAACGCCGACACCCGCGCCAGCACCGACAAGCCGATCGCACCGACGCCCGCGTAAAATTCCGCGACTCGCGCCCCCTGCGGGATTTGCTCGCCGATCTGTTCGATGATCGCCTGCGCGATCTCGAGATTGCTTTGTCCGAACGCACCGGGAGGATAGTGAACCGCGGCGCCGCCAAAGCGCTCGACCACGCTCGCAGGACCGCACCAGTGTTCGAAGGCCTCGCCGAGAATCACATTGGAGCGTCCCTGATTGGCGTTGAACCACAGGCTGTGCAACTGGCCGCCGAGGCGCTCTCGGATCAACTCCATGAACGCCGCCAGCGGCTCGGACGTCGCGCTGTTGGCGACGATCACGATCTGGGCGGACTGTGAGCCGCGCTCCACGGCCACCTGCAGGTAGCGCGCCAAACCCAGGTGGGCCCGCTCCGAATAGGTGCTCACCCGGGCGTCGATGAGCGCGCCACGCACCACCGCCGCCACCCGGTTGATCAAGGGATGCTGAACACGGCAGCGCGGAATGTGAACGAGGCGATGACTGCCGAGTTCGAACATGCCGAGTTTGGGCGCACCGACACGGCCGCGAATCGCCAGCCGTGCGCGGTGCCGGAATCCGTAGGGTGCGCCCGAGATCACCGTCACCGGCGGCAATCCGTGGCCACGGGCGAGGCTTGCAAGGCGTGCCATCGCCTGCGGCGCGATGCCTGGTTCGCCGAATCGCGGGCAGCCCGCGCACGCAGGACGGTGAGGGCAGCCGTCGATCGGCCCTCGCGGCAGCCTATCCCCCATTCTGCGGGCTGGTGCCGATGCGCTCCCAGATCTTTCGATGGATCGTCTCGGCGCCCTTCCTGCCGACACGTGTCGTGAAGATCATTCGCCGGCCCTCGATGGCGACCTGTTGCGTGTAATCGACGCCGTTCTCCGCGGGAATGAGCGAGGAGACGACGTGGTGCGTCACCTGGGACTTCTTCGCGTCGAAATCCCAGGTTCCATAGTAGGCGTAATAGGTGTCGAACGCCGCCGCCTTCAACTCGACGTCCGCCGCCGTGGCGCCCTCGGCCGGCCGCGTCACCGGCACCTCGCAATCCGGACGATGCGGCGCGGCGATCTGCACGCTCATCCAGCCGTTCGCGTCATAGATGAGCATGCCGGTCGAGCCGGGCTGGTAGAACGGGTCGACGGTGGAGCCGTTCGCGCCCGAGTACTCGATGCGCACGAGTCTCCATGCGCCGACGAGCTGCTGTCTCGTCAGGTGCGCCGCCGCCACCTCAGGCAACCCCAGCGCGAACGCCGTGCACAACAGCAACGGCGCGAACACCACGAGCCGGCGGGCCGCGAAGGGCTTCTGTTCCGCGGCAATGCGCATCATGCGAATCCTCCAGCCACTCAGGCCGACGGTACGAATTCTGGGTCGTCATGAAAGTCTCGCTCGAACTTGAGGAACGCATAATATCCGCAGCGCTCGCCGTACGGGTACTTGCGACAGACGGCGGGTCGCGCCGCATAGACGGTGCAGCGGCGCGTCTTGGGGTCCAGCAACCGGCAGACGGATTTGAAAATATGATCCTTCCGGTGCCTCATGATCTGTTCATCGATGTCCTTCGTCTTGTAGGCATAGGTCAGCCTGTCGCGCGCGGCGCGCTCGGAGAGGCCGAAATGGCGCGCGAGGCGGCGAATGTCGCTCGCCGTGACGGCGATGCGCTCGTGGCTGCAGCAATAACCCGGACAAACGTTGCAATCAAAGCTCATGGCCTGTGCTCACCGTCGAGAATCAGTTGATAGAACACGAGATCGAGCCAGCGTCCGAATTTGAATCCACACTGCTCGATCCTCCCGGCGCAGCGGAACCCGGCGCGCTCGTGCATCGCGATGCTCGCGCCATTGCCGGCGTCGATGCAGCCGACCATGACGTGAACCCGGGCGTTGCGCGCTATCGCGATCAACTCCTTCAGGAGCCGGGCCCCCGCCCCGCGGCCGCGTCGTTGCCGATGCACGTAGACCGAATGTTCGACCGTGTGCCCGAACGCCGGGCGCGCGCGAAACACCCCGTAGGTGCCGAACCCGGCCAATTCTCCGGCCGCATCCAGCAGTCCGATCACCGGATGCCCGGCGGCGCGCTTCTCGGCGAACCAGTCGGCGATGGTACGAGGCGTACGCGGGTCGTACTCGTATATCGCGGTCGTATTCGCGATCGCCTCGTTGAAGATCCCCAGGATCTGCCCGGCGTGCGCCGCCTCGGTACAACGGACGAGCCTGAAGCCGTCGCGCTCAGGGACGTTCATGCGACCTGTAACACGCGGAACACCACGTTCTTGACCAGGTCCAGCAGGAAGGTGAATGCGAAGGCCGCGACGATCACGGCACCGATGAGGGTGCCCGGCAGCCGGTGCACCAGAATGCCGAAATACGCAAGTGTCGTGATGATCCCGATATCCAGCACCGAGGAGGCGATGACCCAGGAACTCGGCCGCGAGGACCACAGGTGGCGACGCTCGCGGACCACGTAGAACGATGCCTGCGCCGCGCACAC
>JABEVI010000270.1 GCA_013044085.1 Steroidobacteraceae bacterium | reverse complement strand
GATCAATGGCGTGTCGATGAAACCGGGAGAGATCGTGTTGACGCGGATCTTGCGATCCAGAAATTCGCGCGACCAGGTCCGTGCGAAGGACCGGACCGCAGCTTTCGCGGCCGAAAGCAGGGAAAGTCCTGGACGGCCTACGTGGATAATGAACGAGGTCGACAGGATGACAGAGGCGCCGTGACGCAGAATCGGGGCCACGGCCTGCATGGAGAAGAAGACACCCTTGACGTCGATGTCCATGATTTCGTCGTAGCGCGCTTCGTCGGTCTCAGCGAGCGGGGTGCCATAGGCGATGCCCGCATTGGCAAAAAAGATATCAAGTTCGCCGAAGGCCTCGGCGACTTCGGTGCTGACTGCCCGCATGTCAGTGACCGACCGGGCGTCGGCGCGCAGGATCAGTGCCCCCTCGCCAAGCTCGGCGCGCACGGCCTCGAAGCGGCTCGCATCGCGCCCGGTGACGGCTACACGCGCGCCTTCGCGGAGGAAGAGCTTTGCCGTGGCAAGGCCGATTCCACTGGTGCCTCCGGTGATCAGAGCGGTTTTGTCCTTCAGTCTCATTTTCACGTTCCTTTCTGGGCACAGGTCTCAGCCGACATGCCGCAACTGTTCGGCGACAATCGCGATGCGCCGTTCGGCATCGGCAAGGGCGTTGGAGAGGCGGGCATTCACGGCGTCCATGACCGGCCGCGGCGCCGTTTCCGGCGCCCCTGCGTCGAACGGCGGTTCGGGTGCGTATTCCAGCAGAAGCTGGGCGCCCTGCGCCGCCTCTTCCCCGCGCAGCTCGGCAATTAGGGATAGGGCAAAGTCGATCCCGGCCGTTACCCCGCCGCCGGTGATGCGGTTTCCTTCGCGCACCACCCGGCCTGCATCCGGGATCGCCCCGAATGCCGCAAGAAGTCCCCTGAAGGCCCAGTGGCTGGCGGCGCGGCGCCCCGTCAGAAGGCCCGCCGCTGCCAGGATCAGTGAGCCGGTGCAGACTGAGGTGACGTAGGCGGCGCCTTCAGCGAGCCGCCGGATTGCGGCGAGGAAGCTTGGGGTCTCCAGCGCCGCGATGCACCCGAGGCCGCCGGGGACGAGGAGAATGTCGCAGGCCTCGATCGTCTCCAGATCATGGAGCGCCCCGAATGTCAGCCCGTCCGCGACGACCTCCTTCCGGTCGATCGCGGCCAGCTCGATGTCCATTTCCGGCAAGGCGCGGAGGAGTTGATAGGGGCCGGTGAAGTCGAGCGGTGTCACCCCTTCGTAGAGGGGGATGACGACATGTGTCATGGCGGATCTCCTTTTACCGATGGAGCTAACGGAAAAAGGCTATGGCGAAAATGACGTATATCCCTTAGTTTACGCCATCATGCACCGCGTTGGTTTCTTCGTCTTCCCGGACCATCAGATCCTCGACCTCGCCGGGCCGTTCGCCGCTTTCGAGACGGCTACGCGGCTGTCCGGCCGGTCGGTCTACAGATTCGACACGTTGTCGCGCGCTGGCGGTCTTGTCGCCGGTCGCGGCGGCTTGCCGGTGGCGACAGAGGCGGTCGACCAAGCCCGCCCCGATACGCTTGTCGTCTGTGGCGGCCAGATAGAATCGATGCTGAAGCCGGGCGAAGTGCAGGCTGTTGCGCGTCTCGCCGGCCGAGCCTCGAGGGTCGCCAGTGTTTGCACCGGCGCTTTCCTGCTCGCCGAGGCGGGGCTCCTCGATGGACGACGCGCGACGACGCATTGGCGCATGGCGCACCGCCTGCAACGGAGTTATCCCTCGATCGAGGTCGACGCCGATCGGATCTTCATCGCGGATCGTGGCGTTTGGACTTCGGCCGGGGTGACGGCCGGCATCGACCTGTCCTTGGCGCTGATCGAGGCGGATCATGGTCCGGAACTGGCACGCCAGGTCGCGCGCGAGCTGGTTGTCTATCATCGCCGCGCCGGCGGCCAATCCCAGTTCGCGCCGATCTCTCAGATGGAGCCGGAATCAGACCGGATACGGATTGCGCTGTCGTTTGCGCGCGATCACTTGCACGAGAATTTGCCAATCGAACGCCTCGCCGAAGAAGCGGCGCACCTCAGTGTCCGTCAGTTCGGGCGGGCTTTCCGGCGTGAAACGGGCGAAACGCCAGCCAAAGCCGTTGAGCGGCTTCGTGTCGAAGCGGCCCGCGTGCGATTGCAGGAGGGCTCGGAGCCGATCGAGTTGATTGCGCAAGCGGTGGGTTTCACCGATCCCGAACGCATGAGGCGCGCGTTCGTCAAACTCTTCGGCATGTCGCCTCAGGCCATCCGTCGCCTGGATCGCGATTCGGAGACAATTGCACATTCCCTTGGGCCAGCTGCTTGAATTATTGGTTATCTCTCCAAGTATGCGCGTGACCCGCCGCGAAATCGGCAAGGGATCGCGGCTCGCGCCCGGTTACCTCCTGAACACCGTTGGTCGTGCGCGCCTCGCTGCCACTCGCTAGAAATGTGTCGAGCTGCGCTAGAAATGCGGCGTAGTCCGCACTGAGACCGAAGGTTGTAAATCGCTTGGCAAGCTCGGTCGGTTCAAGTTTGACATGGGTGATCTCACGCCTCGCATGCGCGGAAATCACTGCTGCTACCTCGTCATAACTGAGGGCGGATGGCCCAGTGAGGACAACGCCATCGTTCAACGCGGTTTCGCTTGAAAGGCAGACCGCACCAACCTAGCCGATGTCGTCGGCATCGATGAAGGCGACGGCCGCCTCGCCGGTGGCGGAAAAGATCTTGCCTTCCTTTCTTATCGTCTCGCTGTGCTGGCCTTCGGTGAAGTTCTGCATGAACCAGGACGGTTGGAGCACCGTCCACTCCGGCGCTTCATCCGCCAGGATGCGATGGATCTGCCCCATCGCAGGCCCGTCGATCGGTATCGCGGAAGAACTCAGCAGGACGAAGCGACGTACCCCGTCGGCGATGGCTCGGGAGATGAATTGGGACATCGCAGGCGCCGGGTCCAGGACGCCGACAGGGGCGACCAGATAGACCCCGTCTATTCCGGCTAACGCATCGGCATGCGTCTCGCGGTCCATCCAATCGAAGCGAACCGAGGTTGCGGAAGGGGTGCGCGCCGCGATGCGGCAAGCGATGCCCCTCCTGGTAAGTCCGGCGACCACAGCGCGACCTGTCTTGCCGGTTCCGCCAGTCACAAGAATATGCGACGGGGCCACCATCGTCAGTTTTTTCCCTCGCTGAAAAATCCGATGAGCTCTTGGGCCCCACCAAACGCCTCTATGGCCACCAGGGGATTCCAGAAGTCGCGATAGACGAGGATTTTCCCGTTCGTATCGAAGGTCAGGAGAGCCACATATTGCTGATTGTAGGACCGGCCGGTCTCGAGGGCTGTTCCCTCGCAGGCGAACTCGACCACAGCTTGCTG
>JABEVI010000269.1 GCA_013044085.1 Steroidobacteraceae bacterium | reverse complement strand
CGGCTCGGATCCACGCCCGTCTGTTGTACGGCCCACACATGGCAGGCGTAGCGATCGCGTTCGAGCTGATTCGGGCTCTGACCATGCGCTGGGTAAACGAACAGGCGCTGCGGCGGCGGCGCCATGCCGACCGTGCGCACCGGCTCAGCGACACAACCGCCGAGCATCAGCGCCGCGAGGACCGCCATGCTGCAATGCGTCAAATTCGTCCCCATGATGATATCGACCTCCTCACCGACACAACGTGCCACACGCTCTTCTGTTGACCTCCGGCGCCGCCGAAGGTTCGTCGAAATGCGTTCACGAACGACTCGTCCAGACAAGTCGGCCATCGCGGGCGCAGCGTATCATGCCGCGCATGAGTCTCAGCGTATTCGACATTTTCAAGATCGGAATCGGCCCCTCGAGCTCGCACACCATGGGGCCGATGAACGCGGCGCGTGAGTTCGTCGACCTGCTCGAGCGACGCGGGCTGCTCGAGCGCACGAACGAGGTGTCGGCGCAGCTGTACGGCTCGCTCGCTCTGACCGGCCGCGGACATTGCACCGACCGGGCGGTGTTGCTTGGCCTCGAGGGGCATCGGCCGGATTCGATCGAATCCTCGATCATCGAACCGGCCTTGCATCGGATCCGCACCGAGGGACGCCTGCGCCTCGGCGGGCGCCGGGAAATCGCCTTCGACGAGCCCCTGAACTTGTTGTTCCACTTCGACCAGGTGCTGCCGGGGCATTCGAACGGCATGCGCTTCAGCGCCCACGATGAGCGGCGCGAGCTGCTCGCGAGCGAGGAGTATTACAGCATCGGTGGCGGCTTCGTCATCCAGGCCGACGCCCCGGTCGGCGCCGGCGAAGCGCGCGCGCCGGCACCCTTCGAATTCGATTCGGCGGCGGCGCTGCTCGAGAACGGCCGCAAGAGCGGCCTCGAGATCCACGAATTGATGCTCGCGCGCGAACGCACCTGGCGTCAACCGGCCGAGGTGCGCGCCGGGCTCCTGCGCATCTGGCAGGTGATGCAAGACTGCGTGCGCCGCGGCTTCGAGGCGCAGGGCCTGCTGCCCGGCGTGCTCGGCGTGCGCCGCCGCGCACCGAAGCTATACCGGCAACTGATGAGCGGCGATGCGAGCGATCCGATGCACGCGCTCGACTGGGTCAACGTCTACGCGCTCGCGGTCAACGAAGAGAACGCCGCCGGCGGACAGGTCGTGACCGCGCCGACCAACGGCGCCGCCGGCATCGTCCCGGCCGTGCTGCACTACTACCGCCGCTTCGAGCCGGGCGCCGACGAGGACGGCGTGATCCGCTTCCTGTTGAGCGCGGCCGCGATCGGCATGCTCTACAAGAAGAACGCCTCGATCTCCGGCGCCGAAATGGGCTGCCAGGGCGAGGTCGGCGTCGCCTGCTCGATGGCGGCCGCCGGGCTCGTCTCGGCCCTGAACGGCAGCAACCAGCAGATCGAGAACGCGGCCGAGATCGGCATGGAACACAACCTCGGCCTGACCTGCGATCCGGTCGCCGGCCTCGTGCAGATCCCGTGCATCGAACGCAACGCCATGGGCTCGGTCAAGGCGATCAATGCCGCGCGTCTTGCGCTGCGCGGCGATGGCTCGCACAAGGTGTCACTCGACCAGGTGATCGCGACGATGCGACAGACCGGCAACGACATGTCGACGATCTACAAGGAGACCTCCCAGGGAGGGCTCGCGGTGAACGTGCCGGAGTGCTGAGAGGGGCCGCGCTTCAGCCCGTCGCCTGCATGCCGAGCGCGATGCCGCCGATGGTCGCGCGCAGCGCCGCGAACAAGTCCGCATCCCGTCGCTGCGATGCCCGCCAGCGCCGCAGCAGGTCGACCTGCATCAGGTGCATCGGATCGATGTAGGGATTGCGCAGCCGGATCGCGCGCTGCAAGGTCGCGTCCCGATCGAGCAAGCGGGAGTAACCGCGCAACCGCAGCACCAGCGACCGGGTCCGCCTGTACTCCTCGCGGATCCGCCGCGCGTACGGCGCCGCGGCTTCGCCGGCGAGTCCATCGTACCGGGCCGCGATCGCCAGATCCGTACGCGCGAGCATCGCCTCGATATCGCCGATCAAGTGCGCGAAAAACGGCCAGCCGCCGAGCATCTCCCGGATCAGCGCCTCGCCGTGGGCGGCGATCGCCGCCTCGATGCCGCTGCCGAAACCGAACCAGCCCGGCAGCAGATGCCGGCTCTGAGTCCAGGCGAAAACCCAGGGAATCGGTCGTACGGTGTCGATCGTGGCCGCCTCGGTGCCACGGGTGCCGAGGTGCATGCGCTCGATCGCATCGAGCGGCGTCACCGCGCGGAAATACGCCTCGAATCCCGCATCCTCGAACACCAGCGCGCGATACTTGAATTCGCTGCGTTCGGCGATCGTCAGCATCGCCGCGCGCTGCGTGTCGGGCACGCGCGTCACCGCGGCGGTGTGGGCTACCTCGAGGGCAACGGCGGAGAAGGTCCGCTCCAGGGTGCGCACCGCCACCGGCAGCAAGCCGTAGCTGCGATTCACGCTGTCGCCCTGTTCGGTGAACCTGAGCGCGCCGCGCACCGCCCCCGGCGGCGCCGACTCGACCAGGTGCTCGGTGCGTCCGCCGCCGCGAGCCGCCGTGCCGCCGCGGGCGTGAAACAACGTGAGCGTGATGCCCGCCGCCTTCGCCGTTTCAAGCAGTTGGGTTTGCGCGGCTTGCAGCGCCCAGCGCGATGCCGCGATGCCGCCTTCCTTGTTCGAATCCGAATAGCCGATCAGGACCGTCTGTCGGTTGCCGCGGGCGGCGAGATGCAATCGGTAGACCTCTTCGTCGTGCATGGCTTGCAGGATCTGACCGCCGTTGCGCAGCGCATGCATCGATTCGAGCAGCGGCGCGATGTCGAGCCGGCATTCGCCGTTGCGCCGGTCGAAGGTCTCGGCCCAGCGGGCGAGCAGGAGGACGGCCAGCACGTCCTCCGGGCCCTGCGCGCCGGTGACGATGTAGTCGCCGATCGCCTGGTCGCCGAACTTGTGCCGGGCCTGGGCGATCGCCTCGAACACCGACAAACTGCGCCGCCCCATCGCATCGAGCGGCATGACCGGTCCCTGGTCGCGCGCGAGCAGATCGCGCAGTGCGGCCAGCCGCTCGGCGCGCGGCAAATCCGGCCATTCCGGTCGTGACAGGCCTTGCGCGATGACCTGGTCGTGGACACGGGCGCGCTGCAGGACGTCAAGGGAGGCGAGGTGAAAGCCGAAGGTGCGAATCCGTCGGATCAAACGGCGCACGAGAAAATAGCCGGCATGACGCCCACGGTGGGCGAGAAGGCTGTCGGCGGCGAGCCCGACGTCGGCGAGCAGCTCTTCGGCCGACTGATAACCGTTCGGACGCGATTCATAGGTCGCCTGCAAGCGCTCGCCGATCTGGCCGAAGAAGACGCGGTAGGGCATGCGATCGTGGCGGCCGGGGGCGAGCACAGGCGCGGCGGGCAGCATCGCCGCATACGCCTCGATGCGTTGCTGCAAAGCCGCGGTGATCTCGACACGGCTCGCGCTCTGGCTCAAGCTCTGCGCGATCCGGCGGCACTCCTCGAAGTAGGTCGACACGGCGACCTGCCGGTGGCGCAGCAGCGTGTCGCGGATGGTCTTGCCGTGCACGTCCGGGTTGCCGGCCATGTCGCCGCCGACCCAGGAACCGAAGCGCAGAATATGCGGCAGCTCGATGGTCTCCGGCGCGACGCCGTAGGCACCGGCCAGCGCCTCGGAAATCTCCTCGTAGAACTGCGGTACCACCCGGTACAGGACGTCGACCAGATAATAGAGGAGGTGTTCGCGCTCGTCGGCGGCGCTCAGGCTGTCGCGAGAATAGTCCTCGGTCTGCCAGATCGTCGTGATTTCCATCCGCACCCGGTCGCGAAGGCGCGCCAGATCCGTCGCTGTCAGCGCCGGATTTTGCCGGTCGAGCAGATCGCGTGCGATGTGCTGCTGCTTGCGCAGGATCGTGCGCCGCGTCGATTCGGTCGGATGAGCGGTGAACACCGGTTCGATGCTCATCGAGGAGATGAGATCGAGCACTTCCTCGAGCGATCTGCCCTCGCCATGCAGGCGCGCGACGCAATCGGCGATGCCGCCGGGTTGCGGGACCGAATTATCGGCGAGGTAATCGCGGCGCCTTCGCACCCGGTGGACTTTCTCCGCGGTGTTGACCGCGTGGAACCAGAGCGAGAAGGCGCGCGTCAGCGCCGCCGCGGCCTGCGGCGAGCGGCCCTCGATGCGCAGCTGCAGCGCCGTGCTGTCGCCACCGCCGGCATCGTCGGCATTATCGGCATCCTCGGCCAGGTTGGCGGCCCGCAGCTCGATCGCCGCGAGCCGGTCGCCCTCGACCAGATCGAACAGATCCTCGCCGCCCTGTTCACGGATCATCTCACCGATCATCGTGCCGAGCGCGTGCACGTCCTCGCGCAACGCCGCATCCTTGACCGGAAACTGCACACCCTGGCGGAACATGAGCTCTCTCCGGTGAAGCGCGGCACTCTATCAGTGCGCGTTCAGCAGCACCGTCGTATCGAAGCTCTCGAAGGTGTTGAGGACGCGGCGGTAGGCATTGTGGACGATGCGTTCGGCGTTCTTGTCCGCGCGGGTTCCGAGCAGCATGCGAATCACCACATCATCCTGCGGACGCGCCGGATCCTCGCTCAGGATCTGGTAGACGAAGCGCGCCAGCCGCAGATTGATCTCACTGGCGAACTTCAGGCGCGCCACCTCCACGCCCCCCGGAGCGCCGGCCTTTGCCTCCTCGGAGATTTCGCAGCTCACGCGCAGGATGAATCGGGCCTTGTCGATGAGGCCCAGGTCGGCGAAGAACTCCACTTCGGATTGGATGTTCATCGTCAGGCCGGGAAGAAGTCGATGGGCTTGGTGGTGGTCAAGGGCGCGACATCCTTCGGCTGGAAGCGGAACTGGCGGATCAGGGCGATCAACTCGGCCTCGAGCCCGGGGTCGTGCAGATCGCTCGACACGATGCGCGCGGACGTCACCGCCCCCGACGGCGAAATCGTCAATTTGACGACGATCTTACCCTGCAGCGCCGGGTTCTTGCGCAACGCCTGCGTGTACAGAGCATAGATCTCCCCCTTGTGCTTGTCGAATACCAGCGCGATCTCCGCGGCGCTGCGCGAGGCGAGCCCGCTGCCGCCGCGGCGCACCGAGCGATCGCCGCTGGAGGCGAGCTTGAGGGCGCGCACCTTGGCCGCCCGGTAGGCGTTCAAGGAACCGGAGCCGGCCGCCAGACCGCTGCTGGTCGGAGCGGATATGCCGCCGCTCGTGCCGCCGGCCTTCGCGGTGATCAGCGAACGCTGCACCTGGGTCACATCGCCCGGGTCGCGGGTGCGGGCCTGATCGTGCGCCAGCTTCTCGATGCTCTTCTGATCGCGCAGCGAGGCGAGCGCGTCCAGGCTCGCGAGCAGCCGGGACTTGGCCACCTCGGCCCGCCGGTCGACGGGGCGCGGCACGGGCTTCGGTTTCGGCGCCAGCACCGGGCGCGGCGGCCGGACGCGCACCACGCGTTTCGGCGGCGGCGGCGGTGGGGGCGG
>JABEVI010000268.1 GCA_013044085.1 Steroidobacteraceae bacterium | reverse complement strand
GCGATACCGACCTGCAGTTCGCCTCGAATCTCGGTGTGCAAGGCTTGCGCATCGGCCTCGACGGCCCACCGGAGCAGAGCTGGCCGGGCATCGCCCGGCGCATCCTCGACGCAAGCCGCCGCGCCCACCTGCACCGCAAGACGCGCGAGACCGAGGTCGACGTCGAGGTCGATCTGTCCCGGCCCGGTCCCACGCACATCGCCACCGGCATCGGCTTCTTCGATCACATGCTCGATCAGATCGCCAAACACGCAGGCTTCGCGCTGCAAATGCGGGTGGCCGGAGATCTGCAGGTCGACGAACACCACACCGTTGAGGACAGCGCGCTCGCGCTCGGGGCGGCACTGCGCGAAGCGCTCGGCGACAAGACCGGCATCGCACGCTACGGCTTTTTGCTCGCCATGGACGAGGCCGAGGCGCAGGTCGCGCTCGATTTGTCCGGCCGCCCCTATTTCGTCTGGGAGGGCCGCTTCGCGAGGGAGCGGGTCGGGGAACTGCCCACCGAGCTCGTGCCGCACTTCTTCCGATCCTTGGCCGAGTCGCTCGGGGCGGCCCTGCACGTGCGGGTGAGCGGCGAGAACAGTCATCACATGATCGAGTCGTGCTTCAAGGGTGTCGGCCGCAGCCTGCGACAGGCCTTGCGCCGCGATGGCGATGAACTGCCCTCGACCAAGGGCCTGTTGTGAACCGCCGCGACGTCGTCATCATCGAGAGTGGCGGTGCGAACATCGCCTCGCTGCAGTACGCGCTCGAACGCCTCGACGTGCGGGCGAGCCTCTCGGCCGACGCCGGGCGGATTCGCCAGGCTAGCCACGTGATACTGCCGGGCGTCGGCGCGGCGGGCGACGCCATGCGCCGGCTGCGCGCCGCCGCACTGGACGAATTGATTCCGACGCTGCGCCAACCGCTGCTCGGAATCTGCCTCGGCATGCAGCTGCTGTTCGAGTCCTCCGCCGAGGACCACACGGCGTGCCTGGGGATCATCCCGGCACGTGCCGAGCGCCTGCCGGCCGCCGCCGACCGGCCCGTGCCCCACATCGGCTGGAACACTCTCGATACCCTCGGGGACTCGGCACTGCTCGAGGGCCTGCGCGCGGGAGACCACGCCTACTTCGTGCACAGTTATGCGCTTCCCGTGGGTGCCTGGACGAGCGCGAAGACGAGTTACGGGCAAACCTTCAGCGCCTGCGTGCAGCAGGCGAATTTCTTCGGCGTGCAGTTCCACCCGGAGCGTTCCGCGCGCGTCGGCGCGCGCCTGCTGCGAAATTTCATCGAAATCAACCCATGAGGATGCCGTCCCACGCCACCCTGCGACTGATACCCGCCATCGATCTGCGCGGTGGCCGCTGCGTGCGCTTGATGCAGGGTGATTTCGACGCCGAAACCGCTTACGAGGTCGACGCGCTGACGCTGTTGCAGCGTTATCGCGCAGCCGGCGCCGACTGGCTGCACATCGTCGATCTGGATGGCGCGCGCGACGGCGCCGGCGCCAATCGCGCGATCATCACCCACCTCGCCGGGCAAGCGGGCCTCGCACTGCAAGTCGGCGGTGGCATCCGCGACCGCGCCACCATCAGTGCGATGCGCGAAGCCGGTGTGGCACGGGTCGTCGTCGGCAGCGCGGCCGTCGCCGAGCCTGACGCGGTACGCGCCTGGCTCGGTGACTTCGGCCCGGAGTTCGTCGCACTCGCCTTCGACGTACGCCTCGACGAGTCAGGCACACCGCGCGTGGCGACGCACGGCTGGCGCCGCCAATCGGAACTGTCGCTGTGGAACGCCGTCGAGGTTTTCACCGCCCAGGGTCTGAGGCACGTGCTGTGCACCGACGTGCGGCGCGATGGCGCCTTGACCGGCCCGAACCTCAAGCTGTACCGCGAGGCGGTCGCACGATTTCCGCACATTGAGTGGCAGGCATCGGGCGGCGTGCGCGACGCGCGCGATCTCGGGGCGCTCGCCGCGGTCGGCGCCGCCGCCGCCATCAGCGGCAAGGCGCTGCTGGAGGGACTGATCCGGATCGAGGAGATGCAGCCATTCTTGCCAAACGCATAATTCCCTGCCTGGACGTGCGCGACGGCCGGGTCGTCAAGGGTGTGCGATTTCGCGAGCATCGGATCGTCGGCGACATCCTCGAACTCGCCGGACGCTACCGCGATGAGGGCGCCGACGAGCTGGTTTTCTACGACATCACGGCGAGTCCCGAGGAACGCAGCGTCGATCGATCCTGGGTGACGCGCGTCGCCCGCCTGCTCGACATCCCGTTCTGCGTCGCGGGCGGCATTCGTTCGGTCGCGGATGCCGAGACGGTGCTCGCCGCCGGCGCCGAAAAGGTCTCGGTCAATTCCCCCGCGCTCGCCAACCCGGACCTGATAGACGAACTCAGCCACCGATTCGGCTCCCAGTGCGTCGTGGTCGGCATCGACAGCGAGACGGTCGCCGGCGAGTATCGCGTGCAGCAGTACACCGGTGATCCCGGCCGCTCACGCGACACCACCCGGCGCACGCTCGACTGGGTCGGCGAGGCCGTGCGGCGCGGCGCCGGTGAGATCGTGCTGAATTGCATGTCGAGCGACGGCGTGCGCCGCGGCTACGACATCGCGCAACTGCGCGCGATCCGCGCCGGCTGCACAGTGCCGCTGGTCGCCTCGGGTGGCGCCGGTGCCGCGGAACACTTTGTCGAGGTGTTCCGCGATGCACGTGTCGATGCGGCACTCGCGGCGAGCGTGTTTCATTCCGGCGAAATCGCCATTGCCGCGCTCAAGAAGCAGCTCGCGGCCGACGGCATCGAGGTTCGGCGATGATAAGCATCAGCGATGAACTGGCGTGGGACAAGGCCGGCGGTCTGCTGCCCGCGATCGTGCAGGATGCCCACAGCGGCGCCGTGCTGATGCTCGGCTACATGAACCGCGAGGCGCTCGCCGAGACCACGCGCTGCGGGAAAGTGACGTTCTGGAGCCGCAGCAAACAAAGGCTCTGGACCAAGGGCGAGACCTCAGGTCATTTCCTCGACGTGCGGTCGATCGCCGCGGATTGCGACGGCGATGCGCTGCTGGTGCTCGCCACCGCCCGCGGTCCGGTCTGTCATTTGAACACCGCGACCTGCTGGGGCGAACGGGCGCCGCATGCGGCCGCCGAGGGACTCGCGTTCCTCGCACAACTGGAGAACCTGATCGGTGAGCGGCTGCGGGAGCGACCCGAGGGTAGTTACACCGCACGGCTCGCGGCGGCCGGTACGCTGCGCATCGCCCAGAAGGTCGGCGAGGAGGGATTGGAACTCGCCCTCGCCGCAGTCGCCGAAAGTGAGGAAAAGGTCCTCGGCGAGGCGGCCGACCTCTTTTATCATGCATTGCTGCTGCTGCGGGCGAGAGGTCTGTCGCTCGCCGAGGTCGTCGGTGTGCTGCAGACCCGACACGCCGCAGGGGCCAAAAGCTGAACACCCGGATACTAAATTCATCCAATTGCTCAAGAATTCCGACCGGCCGCCGTTAAGGTAAACCATCGGCCGGTCGCCTCGGAAATCCACGGATGCTCGAGAAGCTAAAAACGTTATTGAAGTCCGCCGTCAATTTCCCGAGCCCGCCGGCGATTGCCCAACAGATCATCGCCCTCGCCGGTGACCCGGATATCGACCTGCTGCGGGTCGCGGCAACGATCGCCAAAGACCCGGGTCTCACCGCCAAGATCCTCAGAGTCGCGAATTCGCCGCTCTATTCCAAGCGTCGCCGCAGCGACAATCTGCGCCAGGCGCTGGTCGTACTGGGGCTGAACGCGGCGACGACGCTCGCTCTCGGCTTTTCCCTGGTGGGTACCTACAAATCGGTAAAGGGCCGGGGAATCGACTATCTGCGCTTCTGGCGCAAGACGATTCTCAGCGCCTCGGCAGCGCGCGCATTCGCCGAGCAGCAACGAATCGGCGACACTGAAGAGGTGTTCCTGGCCGCCCTGCTGCAGGACATCGCCATCCTCGCGATTGACAAAGTCCTGCCGGATTTTTATGCCGCGTTGCCACGCACCGGTACGCACGCCACCCTCGCCGACTACGAGCGCGCTAAAATAGGCATCGACCACACCGCCCTCGGCGCCTGGCTGCTCGGACATTGGCACCTGCCCGTAGCGCTCTGCCAATGCGTCGAATGGAGCCACGCACCGCCTGCCGCGAGCCGCGGCACACCGCAGGGAATCGCGGCCGGCTGCGTCGCCCTCGGGGGAGAATGCGTCGAGATGCTGCTCGCGGGCCAGGCGCCGACGGACATCGGCGATCTTGCGCGACACGCCGAGGAGTGGCTCGGTCTCGACACCGACAGTCTGGCCGGCACCATCGCACGCATCGTCGGCGAGATCCCGGAAACCGAGCGCCTCTTCGATACCGCGCTGATGCCGGCGGACCTTGCCGTCGCCATGCTCGATCAGGCGCGCGAACTGCTCCTGATCCGCAACCTGCAGGCGATCGAACAAGTGACGACCCTGCGGGCAACGACCGCGGACCTCGAGGCTCGAGCCATCGCGCTCGAGGACCAGCACCGCCGCGACCCCCTGACGGGCCTTTATAATCGTGGACACCTCGACCAGGTCCTGCGCGAGGAGTTCGAGGCGAGCTGCCGGGGTGGCTGGCCGCTCAGCATCGTCTTCATCGATCTGGACCGCTTCAAGGAGATCAACGACACGCACGGCCATCCGGCCGGCGACGAGGTCTTGATCGGCACCGCGCACCGGATCCTGTCGATCGCACGCTCCACCGACTGCGTGGCCCGCTATGGCGGCGAAGAATTCGTGGTGGTGCTTCCCGGGCTCGACACCACCGCGGCCGAGGCTGTTTGCCGCCGGTTGCTCGTGCGGCTGCGCAATACCCGCTACGAGCTTCGGGAGGCGACGGTCACGGTCACCGCCTCGCTCGGCCTCGCGACCCATGACGCACAATCAGCGTTCGCGAACGTCGCCGATCTCGTCGAGGCCGCGGACCGCTCGGTATACGTCGCCAAGAAGGCCGGTCGCGACCGCCTGGTACGCCACAACACACGCCACGCGAGCCTCGAGCCCGCGGCGGGCACCGTTCTCAGTGCCTGAGGGCACGGTTGCGCTTCAACGCAAACGCGGCGATCGCCAGCCAGACGACGTTCAGAGCGACCGACGGGACCGCACCGTGCCAGCCGCTGTTGATGATGAAGCCGATCGCGCCGAGGATGTTCAGCCATTGATAAGACGCGGAGCGCGCGTCGATCTTGCCGAGCGAGAGCAAAAAATAGGCCCCGAGGATCGCGGCTGCCGCGAACCAGCCGGCGATCTCGACGCATGCGTGCCAGGCGTGGCTCACACGATTCGGCTCAACCGCGCCGCAAACCCGCGGCATCGCGCGCGAGCGCCTCGATTCCGGCCCAATCGCCGGCGGCGAGCATCCCCGAGGGAGCCAGCCAGGATCCACCGACGCACAGGACGTTCGGCAAGGCCAGATAATCCACGGCGGTCGCGCGGGTGACACCGCCCGTCGGGCAGAATCTCGCTTCGGGAAACGGGCCGGCGAGCGCGCGCAACATGCCCACACCGCCCGCCTGCAGCGCCGGAAAGAGCTTCAGCACGTCGAATCCGGCAGCGCGTGCGGCGATCAACTCGGTCGGCGTCATCACACCCGGCAACAGCGGAAAGCGCGCGCCGCGCGCGGCAGCCGCGAGTTCGGGCGTCAGCCCCGGCGTGACGCCGAACTGCGCACCGGCACGTTCAGCGGCCGCGAAATCCGCTGGCCTCACCAGCGTGCCGGCCCCGATGATCGCCTCCGGCAGCGCCGCCCGCATCGCCGCGATCGCGTCGATCGCGACCGGCGTGCGTAGAGTGATCTCGAGCACCCGGAGCCCGCCTGCGACGAGCGCCCGCGCGAGCGGCACCGCGTGTGCCAGTTCGCTCACCGTCAACACGGGGATCACCGGTGCCAACGCACAAATCTCACGAATCTTCAATTTGCAGTTCCTCGTTTGCGCTCGATCTCACATCAGGGTCATCGCACCGCACTCCGCGTCTCCCGCGGCGCGGCGCAACGTGCGGAACATCTCGCGGCCGGCGCCGCGCGCGTTGCGCGTGGCGTCGAACGGCGCCGGCTCACGGCGGCTCCAGACATCCGGCGCGACCTTCGCCTCGAGCAGGCCGCGCAGGGAATCGACCAGGATTACATCGCCGTCGCGCACCCGCGCGAGGGGACCCCCGTGTGCGCACTCCGGTGTCACATGGATCGCCGCCGGCACGCTGCCGGAGGCGCCCGACATGCGCCCGTCCGTGACCAGAGCGACCCGGCGACCGCGAGCTTGCAGGGAGGCGAGCGCCGGCGTCAGCTGGTGCAACTCGGGCATGCCGTTGGCGCGCGGCCCCTGGAAGCGCACGACCGCCACGAAATCCCGGTCCAAGCGGCCGGCTTTGAACGCCGCGATGACCTCCTCCTGATCATCGAAGACCAGGGCCGGGGCCTCGACGACGCGATGCGCCTCGGCCACCGCCGAGGTCTTGATCACCGCCCGGCCGAGGTTGCCGCGCAGCACGGTGAGGCCGCCCTGCGCACTGAACGGCTCGCTCGCCGGCCGAAGCACGTCCGTGTCCCCGCTCAGCAGCGGCGCCGCACGCCATTCGAGGCGTCCCTCCACCCAGTGAGGCTCGCGCGTGTGGGCGCGCAATCCGACCCCCATGACGGTCCTCACCTCTTCATGCAACAAACCGGCGTCGAGCAGCTCGCGGATCAGGAAGCCGGTGCCGCCGGCCTCGTGGAATCGATTCACATCGGCGCTGCCGTTCGGATAGATCCGTGTGAGCAAGGGCACAAAGGCCGACAGATCGCTGAAATCGTCCCAATTGACGATGATACCGGCGCAGCGCGCGATCGCGACCAGATGCAGGGTGTGATTGGTCGAACCGCCGGTCGCGAGCAAGCCGACGATCGCGTTGACGATCGCGCGCTCATCGACGAGGTCGGCAAGCGGCAGATACTCCCCGCCCAGCGCACTCGTCTTCGCCGCGCGCTGCGCGGCGGCAGCCGTCAGTGCGTCGCGCAACGCGGTGTTCGGCGCAACGAAGGCGGCGCCCGGCAGGTGCAGGCCCATGACTTCCATCAAAAGCTGGTTGCTGTTCGCGGTCCCGTAGAAGGTGCAAGTTCCCGGTGCGTGATAGCTCGCCGCCTCGGATTCGAGGAGTTCTTCGCGACCCACCGTGCCCTCGGCATGCAGGCGACGGATGCGGGACTTCTCGCCGTTGGCGATGCCGGAGGGCATCGGACCACCCGGAACGAACACCACCGGCAGGTGGCCGAATGACAGCGCCCCCATCAACAAACCGGGCACGATCTTGTCGCAGACACCGAGGCACAGTGCCGCGTCGAAGGTGTCATGGGCGAGCGCGATGCCGGTCGCCATCGCGATCACGTCGCGACTGAACAAGGATAATTCCATGCCGGCCCGCCCCTGGGTCACGCCGTCGCACATCGCCGGCACGCCGCCCGCGAATTGCGCGACCGCGCCCGTTTCACGCGCGGCACGCTTGATCAGGGCCGGAAAGCGCTCGAAGGGCTGGTGCGCGGAGAGCATGTCGTTGTAGGCCGAGACGATCGCCAGATTCGGCCATCGCGCCGCCCGCAACACCTGTTTGTCGCCCGCATCGGCCGCGGCGAAGGCGTGCGCGAAATTGGTGCAGGCCAGGCGCCCGCGGGCGGTCCCCGTGGCGCGCGACGCCTCGATTCCCTGCAGATAGTCCGCGCGGGTTGCGGCGCTGCGTTCGCGGATCCGCTCGGTGATCTCGAGCAGGCGCGGTTCGGTGACGACTTTTTTCATCATGGCCCCCACAGTTTGCCACATCGGCAAGGCTTACCAGAAGGCGTCCTGCGATGCTACGCTGCCGGCCGCAACCGCCCATACGGCAACGAGGTAGAGGACTTTGACACCCATGCTTCCGACATTCGACATGCTGCTGTTCGGCGGCACCGGTGACCTCGTCACCCGCAAACTCCTGCCGGCGCTGTACCGCCGCCACGCGGCCGCACAAATCAGCGAGGACTCGCGCATCTTCGGCGTGGCGCGCTCGAATTTGTCGCGCGCCGATTACCTTTCGCAAGCCGAACACGCCTGTCGGGAATTCCTCGGCGAGGAGTTCGACGCAGCGCAATGGACCCGCTTCTCCGCGCTGTTGGCGTACATCAAGGTCGACGCCGCCACCGAAGGTGACTACACGGCGATCGCCTCGCTGCTCGCCGGCCGCGAACAGATCATCCGCGTGTTCTTCTACTCGACGGCTTCGAATCTGTTCGCGACGATCAGCGAGAATCTCGCCAAGGCGGGGGTCGTGACGCCGCTCGCGCGGGTCGTGCTCGAGAAGCCGCTCGGCCACGACGTGGCCTCGGCCGAGGCGATCAACCACCAGGTCGGCGCGATCTTCGGCGAGCGCCAGATCTACCGCATCGATCATTATCTCGGCAAGGAAGCGGTGCAGAACCTGATGGCGCTGCGATTCGGCAACGCGCTGTTCGAACCGTTGTGGCGTCGCGGTTTCATCAAACACGTGCAAATCACGGTCGCCGAGGAACTCGGCGTCGAGCGGCGCGGCCACTTCTACGATTCGACCGGCGCGCTGCGCGACATGGTGCAGAACCATCTGCTGCAGCTGCTGTGCATCATGGCGATGGAACCGCCGGCTAGCAGCGACCCGGATTCCGTGCGTGACGAGAAACTCAAGGTGCTGCGCGCGCTGCGCCCGCTGCGCGACAGCGACGTGCTGACCAAGACGGTCCGCGGGCAGTACAAATCGGGCGTCGTCGGCGGCCTGCCGGTCGCCGGCTACCTCGAGGAGGCGGACATCGCGCCCGACAGCGTGACCGAGACCTTCGTCGCGCTGAAGGCCGAGATCGACACCTGGCGCTGGGCCGGCGTGCCGTTCTATCTGCGCACCGGCAAGCGACTGCAATCGCGCCTGACCGAACTGGTCGTGACCTTCGAGGACGTGCCGCATCCGATCTTCGAGAAGCCGCCGGCGCCGGAGGGGGCGAACCTGCTCGTCATCCGCCTGCAGCCGGACGAATGCATCACGCTGACGATCCTCGCCAAGAACCCCGGCGAGGGAATGCGCCTGAAGCCGGTGAATCTCGCGCTCGATTTCGGCGAGACGTTCAAGACGCGGGCGCTGGACGCTTACGAGCGTCTGTTGATGGACACGATCAAGGGCAACCTCACGCTGTTCATGCGACGCGACGAACTCGACGCGGCCTGGCGCTGGGTCGACCCGATCATCGAGGGCTGGCACCAGCACGACGAGCGTCCGCGCAGCTATCTGGCGGGCAGCTGGGGCCCGGCGGCCTCCAGCGCCCTGATCGGCCGCGACGGCTTCGAGTGGCACGATGAGTCATGAGCAGGATCCGCTCGAACGGGCGCTGCACGTCGAGGACGATCGCATCGCACTCGGCAAGGAGGCACTGAAGAGCGCGTTCCTCGACGACCTTTTCTACGCACAGGGAAAATTTCCGGCGCTCGCGACCCGCAACGACTACTACATGGCGCTCGCCTATGCGGTGCGCGACCGCATGCTGCAGCGCTGGGTCAGCACGGCGGCGACCTACACCCGGGAGGGTTCGCGCACGGTCGCGTATCTGTCGGCCGAATTCCTGATGGGTCCGCAGCTCGGCAACAACCTGGTGAATCTCGGCATTTTGCCGCGCGTCCGCGAGGCGATGGTCGAACTCGGTCTCGACTTCGACGAATTATTGCACCAGGAGGAGGAGCCCGGCCTCGGCAACGGCGGCCTGGGAAGGCTCGCCGCCTGTTTCATCGAATCCCTGGCGACGCTCGAGGTGCCATCCCTCGGTTACGGCATTCGCTACGAATTCGGCATCTTCCACCAATCCATCGTCGACGGCTGGCAGGTCGAGAAGTCCGACAAGTGGTTGAAGTACGGCAATCCCTGGGAACTCGTCCGGCCGGAGTGGGCCGTCGAGGTCAAGTTCGGCGGACGCACTCAACACGACGTCGATGAACTCGGACGCCTGCGGGTGCGCTGGATACCGGAGAAGACCGTCGTCGGCGTACCCTACGACACCCCGGTGCTCGGCTACCGGACGAACACCGCGAACACGCTGCGCCTGTGGCGGGCCGAGGCGCCGGAGTCCTTCGACTTCGCGAGCTTCAACAGCGGCGATTATTACGGCGCCGTGAACCAGAAGATCACGTCCGAGAACCTCAGCAAGGTGCTGTATCCGAACGACGAGCAGCTTCGCGGCAAGGAGTTGCGCCTCGAACAGCAATATTTCTTCGTCGCCTGCTCGCTGCGCGACATGCTGCGGATTTTGAGAGGCCAAAAACTCGAGCTGCACCGCTTCGCCGAGAAGTTCGCAATCCAGCTGAACGACACCCATCCGGCGATCGCGGTGGCCGAACTGATGCGACTGCTTGTCGACGAGGAGCAGATGTCGTGGGACGAGGCGTGGGACGTGACCGCGCGCTCGTTCGCCTACACCAATCACACGCTGCTGCCCGAGGCGCTCGAACGCTGGCCCATCGCGGTTTTCGGCAAGGTGCTGCCGCGCCACCTGGAGATCGTGCAGGAGATCAACGGCCGCTTTCTCGAGGAGGTGCGGATGCGCTTCCTCGGCGACGAGGGACGGCTTGCGCGCATGTCGCTGATCGATGAAAGCGGCGAGCGCTACGTGCGCATGGCGCACCTCGCCTGTGTCGGCAGCCACGCGATCAACGGCGTCTCCAGTCTGCACTCGGAGCTGTTGACGAATGATGTGCTGAAGGACTTCCACGACCTGTGGCCGCACAAGTTCCACAATGCGACCAACGGGGTGACGCCGCGACGCTGGATCGTACTCAGCAACCAGCCCCTCGCGCAGCTGATCAGCGAACACCTCGGCGATGATCACTGGATCAAGGATCTGACGCGGCTTCGCGGCCTGGAGCGGTTCGCCGACGATGCGCACTTCGGCGGGCGCTGGCGCGCGATCAAGCTCGAGAACAAACGCCGGCTCGCCGCCTACGCCGAGCGCAAGACCGGCATCGCCGTCGATCCGTATTCTCTGTTCGACGTGCTGGTCAAGCGGATACACGAGTACAAGCGCCAGCACCTGCAGATTCTTCACATCGTCGCGCTTTACCGCAGGATCAAGGCCGACCCGCAGGCCGAGATCCTGTCACGAACCTTCCTGTTCGGCGGCAAGGCCGCACCCGGCTACTACGCGGCGAAACTGATGATCCGCCTGATCACGGCGGTCGGCGAAATCGTCAACCGCGACCCGGACGTCCGCGGACGCATCAAGGTCGTGTTCCTGCCGAATTTCAATGTCACGAACGGCCAGATGGTCTACCCGGCCGCCGACCTCTCCGAACAGATATCGACGGCCGGCAAGGAAGCCTCGGGCACCGGCAACATGAAATTCTGCATGAACGGCGCGCTCACGATCGGCACGCTGGACGGGGCCAATATCGAGATACGCGAGGAGGTCGGCGCCGAGAACTTTTTCCTGTTCGGGCTCGACGCCGCGCAGGTGCGTGATCGCAGGGCCGCCGGCTACAGGCCGCTCGATCACTACGAGGCGAACGCCGAACTGCGCGGCGTGATCGACCTGATTCGCGGCGGCTATTTCTCGCGCGGCGATGCCGGACTGTTCGAACCGCTGATCGCGGATCTGCTGGGCAAGGATCCGTACATGCTGCTTGCGGATTTCGAGTCCTACCTCGCCTGCCAGGACGAGGTGTCGCGCGCCTACCTCGACACCCACCGCTGGACGCGCATGTCGATCCTCAACGTCGCGCGCAGCGGCCGCTTCTCATCGGACCGCGCGGTGGCCGAGTACTGTGCGGATATCTGGAACGCGCGGCCGGTGCCGATTCAACTGATCACGCACTGAGGGTCTGCGAGGAAGCGCAAGGCGCGTCGCAAGGGTTCGGCCGCCCCCCAGAGCAACTGATCGCCGACGGTGAAGGCGGACAGATACTGCCCGCCCATGGCGAGTTTGCGCAGGCGCCCGACCGGCACGTGCAGCCGGCCGCTGACCGCCGCGGGCGACAATTCGCGGATGCTCGCCTCGCGCTCGTTCGGCACGACCCGAACCCAGGGGTTGTCGGCGGCGATCAAGCGCTCGATTTGCGCAAGCGGCAGATCCTCCCCGAGCTTGATCGTCAGCGCCTGGCTGTGGCACCGCATCGCGCCGACACGCACGCAAATCCCCTCGACCGGCACGGCGCGGCCGGCGGTCGAGCCGAGGATCTTGTTCGCCTCGGCGGTGGCCTTCCACTCCTCGCGGCTCTGACCGTTGCCGAGGTCCTTGTCGATCCACGGAATGAGGCTCGCGGCGAGCGGCACTCCGAATTGGGTGTGCGGGAATTGCGGTGCGGCGAACGCGGCCTGGACGGCGCGATCCACATCGAGGATTGTCGCCGCCGGATCGCCGAGCGCCGGGGCGGCGGCACGATGCAACGCCCCCATCTGCTCGACGTATTCGCGCATGTGCTGCGCGCCGGCGCCGGAGGCCGATTGATACGTCATTGCCGTGATCCATTCGACGAGGCCGGCGCGCATCAAACCGGCCAGGGCGATCAGCATCAACGACACCGTGCAATTGCCGCCGATGAAGTCCTTGATGCCGGCCTCGCGAGCCTGTTGCATCACCGGCAGGTTCACCGGATCGAGAACGATCACCGAATCCTCGTTCATACGCAGCGTCGAGGCCGCGTCGATCCAATAGCCGTCCCAGCCGGCCGCGCGCAACCGCTGATGCACCGCCAAGGTGTACTCGCCTCCCTGCGCGCTCAGCAAGATCGGCAGCTTCGCGAGCGCCTCGAGGTCGTGCGCATCGAGAACGGCACCGACCGGGCGGCCGATCGCGGGCGGCTGCGCACCGGCCTGAGAGGTGCTGAAGAACGTCGGCTCGATCAGATCGAAGTCATGCTGCGCGCGCATGCGCTCGAGCAGCACCGAACCGACCATGCCGCGCCAACCGATGATGCCGACTCGAATCATGGACGATGCTTCCTCATTCCCCGAGCATGAATTCGCGCGCCGGCGGCCGCAGGTTGTAGTTCGACGACATGGCGTAGCCGTAGGCCCCGCAGGTGGCGAGCAGCAGCACGTCGCCCTCCTCGGTCGGCGGCAGCCAGCGGTCGGTCGCCAGGCGATCGGCCGACTCGCAGATCGGACCGACGACGGTGAGCATGTCGGTGGCCGGCTCGCCGAGGCGCGTCAGGTTGACCACCTCGTGATGGGCACCATAGAGCGCAGGTCGTATCAACGAGTTCATGCCGGTCGCAAGACCCACGTAACGGACCTCGCCCTTGCCTTTCAGTTGCGTGACCTGCGCGATCAGCACACCGGCACGCGCGACCAGATAGCGTCCGGGTTCCAGCCAAAAGCGAAGATGTGGGAAGCGCGCCCGCAAGCTCGCGACACCGCGGTCCAGGGCCGCAAGGTCCAAACCTGAGTTCCCCGGATAGTCGGGGACCCCGAGTCCGCCGCCGAGGTCGACGATGCGTGCGTCGGCAAATCGCGTCGCGAGTTCCGCGAGCAGCGTGCCGGTTTCGATCCAATTGTCGACATCGAAAATGCCGCTGCCGGCGTGCGCGTGCAGCCCGACGACGCGCACACCCGCGCTCGTCGCCAACCGTGCCAACTCGGCGATCTCGGCGAGGGGTATGCCGAACTTCGAGTACATCCCGGCGGTGCGCACGTGTTGATGATGACCACGCCCAAAGCCGGGATCAATACGAACAAATATTTCTTTTCCTTCAAATACTTGTGGCCAATACTTCAAAGGATGCAAATTATCGAGGGTGACGCGCACGCCGGCTTCGAAGCCATACTCGTATTCGGCGCGAGGCGCGAAATTCGGTGTAAAGAGGATGTCCTGCGCGCTCAATCCGGGCACCGAATTGAAGGCGTGGCGAATTTCGCCCGCGGAGACACATTCGAGCAGCAAACCGGCCGCATGAAAGCGGCGCAGGATTTGCGGGTGCCAGTTGGCCTTCATCGCGTAGGCCCACCGGTCGACCGACCCCAGGCGCTGTAAATCGGCCACCGCGGCGTCGAGCGATTCCGGATCGTAGACGTACGCGGCGCCCTCACGGGCCGCGATGCGCAGCAATTCCTGGCGCTTTTCCGGCACGCACCACCAGTGCGCGGGCGCTGCCGGCGCCGGTTGCGTGACCGCAAACAGCTCCTGCCAGGTCGGGCCGAGAACCTTGTCGGCGCCGATGCGCTGAATGAGACGCTCGTGCAACTGCTGCACCAGACGATCGCCCTGGGACTCGTCGATCACGAACGTGAAGTTCAGGTCATTCGCCGCCTGCGTGACCAGGTAGATCTTTTGATCCTGGAACAATTCGAACGCGGCCCCGAGCTCGTGGAGAATTCCGCGGATGTTGTGGCCGAGCAGACTCAAGGAAGCACAGGGACCGAGAATGTTGACCCGGCAGATCGCGCCGAGCGCTTCGGTCAGGCGTGCGACCGCCGCCGCATCGAGCGTATTGGCGCTCGGATCCAGCGAAACGGTCACGTTGGTCTCCGATGTGGAGACCAGGTCGACCGACAGACCCTGTTGTTTGAACACCTGGAAAGCGTCGGCGAGAAAGCCGACCTGGTGCCACATGCCCGGACTGTCCATCGAGACGAGCGTGATGCCCTTCTTGATGGCGATCGCCTTGACCCGCGCGGCGCTGTCGGCGACGTCGGCCGAAACGATCGTGCCGGGCAATTGCGGCGCCTGGGTCGCATAGACGTGCAACGGGATGCCGTACTGGCGCACCGGCATCACACAGCGTGGATGCAGGACCTTGGCCCCGTTGCTCGCGATCTCCTGCGCCTCGTCGTAGTGCAGCGCCCGCAACAGGCGCGCAGTCGGCACATCGCGCGGGTTCGCGCTGAACATGCCCGGCACATCGGTCCAAATCTCCAGGCGCTCCGCGGCCAGCTTGGCCGCGAAGTACGCGCCGGAGGTGTCCGATCCACCCCGGCCCAGCAGCACGGTCTCGCCGGCATCGTCGGCGGCGATGAATCCCTGCGTGATGACGACCCGCTCGTAGCTGCGCCACTCGGCCTGCAATTCCAGATCCGGCGCATAGTCGCAGGTCGCCGAGAGGTAGGAGGACCGCGTCGTCGCGCTGTCGCGGCGCAGGGCCCGCAACACCCGCCGCGCATCGACCCAACGGGTCGCGATCCCCTGAGCGTTCAGGAAAACCCCGCCCAACGTCGTCGCCAGCAGCTCGCCCATGGCCATGACCCGGGCACGCACCCGATCGCTCGACTCACGGGTCTCGGCGATCGAACTCGCGATGCGCTGCAGCTCGTCGAGCAAACCCTCGAACTGGGGTCCCGGCACGATGCGAAGGCTCGCGGCGAGTTCTCGATGCGCCTTCTCGATCGCCTCGAGAATCGGCCGGTGTCGGTGCTCGACGGCGGCGCCCAACAAGGACTCCAGGCGATCCGTGACCCCGGACAGGGCGGAGTGAACGACCACCGGTTGCAGTTCGGAGTCGAGGCGCGCGCGGATCACCTCGGCGATGTGGCGCCAGTTGGTCGCGCTCGAGACACTCGTGCCTCCGAATTTGAGCACGACCCAGCGGCGCGGGTTCGGCCTCATCGGCGCAAGTGCGAGTCGATGGACTGACAACCTCGGGTCATGTGGGTCAATCTTCTTCGAAGGTGTCGCGCAGCTCTTTCTCGAGCTGACGCTCCGCCAACACGTCCTCTACCCGACTCCAGGCCGCTTTACCGCGCTTACCCGGCGGCGCCGCCTTGGGACGCCGCTCGGCACGTTCCAGTACGGGATCGAATTCTTGAGACTCCTCGTTGTCGCCGAGAAACTCATCGTCGATGTCGAAATGCTCGTTGGCTCGTTCGCTCATTTTTCCAGAAAAGCCCTTTAAATCAACGGGATCTACCGGCGCCGGAGGCACGAAGTTCGGCACTATAGCCGATTCTGCCGAGCATTCAACACCCCGTGGGGTGCATCGCCGCCACGGCAGAGCGGATTGTCGCCCCCCCCTAGGTTCCCGTGCGCGCCTTTATCCGCACCGCGGACAAGGCGCCGGCCGCGATCGCCCGGTTCGCGGCGCAAAGCACTGCGAGGAGCGACGCCGTGATGATATTCGGGTGCATGCCGGCTCCGAACAAGGTCTGGCGCGAGTGAGTCGTGATCTCGATGTAACTGACCGCCTGCGCAGCGCTGCCTTTGCCCCGGGAATGTTCTTCATAGGCCAGGACGTCGAAATCCAATCCGATCGCATCGACGACCGCATCGATCGGTCCGGATCCCTGACCGTGCAGGGTTTCCAGACGACCATCGCGTTCGATCTGCAAGGCCAGACGCTCGCTGTCGGCCCCATCGGTCGATGCGGCCAACTGGTGCGATCGATACAGCAACGGGCCCCGAGGAGCCAAATATTCCGCCTCGAAAAGCGTCCACAATTCTTTAGAAGTCAATTCTTTACCAGTTATATCTGCCGCGGATTGTACGACACGACTGAATTCGATTTGCAGCCGCCGCGGCATCACCAACTGGTAGTCTCTTTCCAGCAGATAGGCAACGCCGCCCTTGCCCGACTGACTGTTGACTCGAATGATCGAATCGTAGGAACGGCCGAGATCCGAGGGATCGATCGGCAAATACGGCACATCCCAAAGCGCCGAAGGCGCCCGTTCGGCCAGACCTTTCTTGATCGCATCCTGATGCGACCCGGAGAACGCGGTGAAAACCAAATCGCCGACATACGGATGCCGAGGATGGATCGGCAATTGGTTGCAGCTCTCCGCACACCGCGCCACTTCGTTGATATTAGAAAAATCGAGCTTTGGATCAATGCCTTGCGTATACAAGTTCAATGCCAATGTCACTATGTCGACGTTGCCGGTCCGCTCCCCATTTCCGAACAAGGTGCCCTCGATGCGGTCCGCGCCGGCCATCAGCGCCAACTCCGCCGCCGCCACACCCGTGCCCCGATCATTGTGGGGGTGAACGCTGAGGATCAACGCATCGCGCTTCGCGATCGAGCGGGCGAACGACTCGATTTGATCGGCATAGACGTTCGGCGTCGCCATCTCGACGGTTGCCGGCAGGTTCAAGATCGCCTTGTTCGCCGGACCCGGTTCCCAGACCGCGGTGACCGCATCGCAGATCTCGACCGCGAAATCCAATTCCGTGCCGGTAAAACTCTCCGGACTGTACTCGAACACCCACTGCGTATCCGGATAGCGCAGCGAGCGTTCACGCACCGCCGCGGCGCCACGGACCGCGATGTCGATGATTCCGGGCCGGTCCAGGCGGAAGACGACCCGCCGTTGTGCGGTCGAGGTGGAATTGTAGATGTGTACGATCGCACGCCGCACACCCACCAGAGCTTCATAGGTACGCGCGATCAGCTCGGGCCGTGCCTGCGTGAGCACCTGGATCGTCACATCCTCGGGAATCAAACCCTGTTCGATGATCTCGCGGACGAAGTCGTAGTCGGTCTGCGATGCGGCCGGAAAGCCGACCTCGATTTCCTTGAATCCCACCTTCAGGAGCATCTCGAACATGCGCCGCTTGCGCGCCGGGTCCATCGGCTCGATGAGCGCCTGATTGCCATCACGCAAATCGACGCTGCACCAAGCCGGGGGCGCTTCGATGAGACGGTCCGGCCAGGTCCGGTCCTTGATGCCTACGGGGCTGAACGTTCGGTATTTGGTCGAAGGGTCACGCAACATGGATCTTTACTCGCTGTGCAGGATTTACGCCGTTTTCACGGGTTTCACAGGGTTCTGTCCGGTCTTGTGGGCGCCGACCGTTGGCGCGGGGTGATGTGCGCCTAGCGGCGCAGCAGCAGCGAACACAGGCCCGCCATGAGCGGTCTGCGCGTCGGGGCAATAGCGGATGCATCAGGCTGCATGGGCGGAATCTATCATCGCCCTCGACCACCGCGCAAGGGGAGCGCGCTTGGCCTAGGTCCAACCCTGCAGGTGGCGCAAGGCGATCCCCGCCAATGCCTCGGCATGGCGATCGCCCGCATTCAACGCCGGCACCATGCTGAAGCTTTGGCCGCCGATCGAAAGGAATCGCTCACGGTACTCCATCGCGATTTCCTCGAGCGTCTCCAGGCAATCGACCGCAAACGAGGGTGAGACGGCCGTCAAGCTGCGCACGCCGCGCCGGGCCAGTTCATCGAGCGTATCGACGGTGTAGGGCTGCAGCCAGGTGACTCGGCCGAAGCGGGATTGGTAGCAGTGCGACCACTCGCCTTCCCGTAAGCGCAGGCGCTCGACGATGCCGCGGGTAGTCGCCTCGGTCTCGGCCTGATAAGGATCGCCCGCGGCGACATAGGAGGCCGGGATGCCGTGGTAGGAGAGCAGCAAGTGCGAGCGGGCGCCCGCCGCCGCCCAATGCTCGTCGATTTGCCGCGCGAGCACGTCGAGATAAGCCGGGTCGCCGTGGTAGCCATTCACGAACCGCGTTTCCGGCAGCCAACGGACACGTTGCAGCGCGCGGGTCACCGCATCGAAGACCGAACCGGTCGTCGATGCGCAGTATTGTGGATAAAGCGGCAAAACCAGCAGGCGGCGCACGTTCTGCGCCGCGAAAGCATCGATCGCGGGGCCGATCCCGGGATTGCCATAGGTCATCGCCAGGCTCACGCGAACCCCGTCGCCAAGCAAGGCGCTCAAGCGGGCACCGATCTTCTCGGTCAGCCGGTCCGAGTAGACGGCGAGCGGCGAGCCCTCCGGCATCCAGACCTTGCGGTAGTTGCGCGCCGAGCGCAGCGGTCGAACGCTCAGGATCACCCCGTAGAGCAGCGGCAACCAGAGCAGCCTCGGCGTGTCGATGACGCGCCGGTCGCCCAGGAATTCGCGCAGGTAACGGCGCACGTCCCGATAAGAGGGGGAATCCGGGGTTCCGAGGTTGACGACCAGAACGCCGATACGTTCGGGCTGCTCGGGCACGCACGGCGCCGCGGCGCGGTAGTAGGCCATGTGGCGGGATCCTCGAAGCGATGATCGGGGCAGTATACCGTCGGCGCACGAACGGCCGCCGGCTTCGTGTAGATTATCGCCGATGATCTGGCTGCATCCCAGCGAACGCACCGCCCTGTGGCTCAGCCTCGAGGTCTCGGTTCGCAGCGTGCTGATGAGCCTGCCGTTCGCGGTCCTGATGGCTTGGCTGCTCGCACGGCGGCGCTTCCTCGGCCGCACCTTGCTCGATGCGTTGGTGCACCTGCCGCTGGTGCTGCCGCCGGTCGCGGTCGGCTATCTGCTGTTGATCGTGTTCGGCAACCGGGGTCTCATCGGCGCCTGGCTGCACCGGGTGTTCGGCTTGACGCTGATCTTCACCCGCAACGGCGCCGCGCTCGCGACCGCGGTGATGACCTTCCCGGTCATGGTCCGGGCGATGCGCATTTCGCTGGAAAACGTCGACCATGGACTCGAGGATGCGGCGCGCATGCTCGGCGCCGGTCCGCTCGACCGGTTCGCGACCGTGACGCTGCCACTGATGCTGCCCGGCATCCTGGCCGGAATGATCATGGCATTCTCGGCCGGGCTCGGGGAGTTCGGCGCGGTGATCACGTTCGTTTCGAACATTCCGGGCGAGACACGCACCCTGCCGCTCGCCCTGTACACCGCGCTGCAGTCCCCCGGCGGTGACGCCGCCGCCGCGCGACTGGCGACGATTTCGATCGTGCTCGGCCTCAGCGGCCTGTTGCTCGCCGAATGGTTCGCGCGCCGCGTGCGCCGGATGCTGGGTCGCTGATGTTGCGGGTCCATGTCGCTCTGCGGCGGGGCGCGTTCGCGCTGCGTGCGCACTTCGATCAGCCGACGCCGGGCGTTGCCGCGTTGTTCGGACGCTCCGGTTGCGGGAAATCGACACTGATCAATCTGATCGCCGGCCTGCTGCGCCCGGACGAGGGCTTCGTGTCGCTCGACGATCGGGTCTTGGTGGACACGCGCGACGGCACTTGGATCGCTCCGGAGGCCCGACGCATTGGCTACGTATTCCAGGATGCCCGCCTGTTCCCGCACCTGCGGGTCGCCGCCAACCTGCGCTATGCGGCGCGGCGCGCGGCCGAACCCGGCTATGTCGGCTTCGACGAAGTCACCGCACTGCTCGCGCTCGAACCGCTCCTCGGCCGACGTGCGCATCAATTGTCCGGAGGGGAAAAACAACGTGTCGCCATCGGCCGGGCACTGCTCGGCCAACCGCGTCTGCTGCTGCTCGACGAACCCCTGGCCTCGCTCGATGCCGCGCGGCGCGACGAGGTGCTGCCGTACCTGGAGCGGCTGCGCGATCACCTGAGGATCCCGATGGTCTACGTGAGCCACCAATTCGAGGAAGTATTGCGGCTCGCGACCCATGTCGTGCTGATCGAGTCGGGCGAGACGATCGCCGAAGGCGAGATTGGGGCGATGAGCCTTCGGCCCGAACTGCGGCGCATCGTCGGTCCCGAAGCCGTCGGCGCGGTGGTCGACGGCGAGGTGCTGCGCGTCGAGACCGATGGCGGACTCGCCGCCGTGGCGGTCGGCAAGGGCGAACTGCGAGTGTCGGCCGCGGGACTCGCCGCGGGCATGCGTCTGCGCGTGCAGATCCTTGCGCGCGACGTGATCGTCGCAACCGGCGAAATCAGCGGCTTGAGCGTTCGCAACGCCTTGCGCGGCACGATCAGTTCAATCGCCACCGATGTCGCCGACGCCCGCCTGATCACGATCGAGGTCGGCGGCGCGCAGATCCTCGCGCGCGTGACCACGGACGCGGCGCGCGACCTCACCCTCGCGGTCGGCATGCCGGTCGCGGCGCTGGTCAAATCCGTGTCGATCTCCGCCGATCGGCTGCGCCGGCTCTGATCGCCCCGGCGCGGTTCAACCCTCGCGCGCCTCGCGCGTGCCGATGTGCACAATGGCGACGATGTGATCGTCCGCCTGCAGGCCGACGGACGCCTTGACTGCCGGATCGTAAGCGGCCGGACCGGTCTTCCACATCGTTGCGTAGCCAAGCGCGTGCGCGCTGAGAATCAAGTTCTGTGTCGCGGCGCCGGCGGCGAGGATCTGTTCGACTTCCGGGACCTTCGGATGGTCACGCTGCACGACGCAGCCGACGACGACCAGCAGCGGCGCACGCAGGTTCTTGTCGCGTTCGGCACGCAACTGCTCCTCAGTCGCCTGCGGAGCGCGTCGCCGCCGGGCCTCGACGAGGGCGTCGAGGAAACCCGTCCGGCCCGCCCGGTCCAGCACCCTCAAGCGCCAGGGCTTCAATCGGCCGTGGTCAGGTGCGCGCCCGGCCGCCTCGAGCATGAGCGCAAGCTGTTCGGGACCGGGTCCCGGCTCGATCAGGCGCGCCGCGGAGCTGCGCGTCATGATGGCCTCGATCAGTTCCACGTCGCGTTCCTAAATCTGCCGACGGGCTAGAAGGGGTCGATGCGTTTGGTCGGGGAAAAGTGCAGATAGTTCAACGCGATTCCCTGCCGCCAGCCGATGCCGAACCGCACCGGCGCGAGCGTGATGGAACCGCGCTGCAGATAATTCACGCCAAACCCGCCGACGAAATAGAGGCTTCCGTCGACGCCCGGGAAACGCTGGTAGAGCGCGGCGGCATTCGGCAGCCCATAGACCAAAATGAACGTCTTGACCGCGTTCGCACCGAAGTCGAAGCCGATCGAGGGCCCTTGCCAGTAGATCTCGCGGACCGGCGCCCCCTTGAACAGGAGTTCACCGTGCCCGTATCGCAAGCCGATCCCGATCGCGCCGCCGGCCTCTTCTCCGCGGATGATGGCGACAGGCCTACCCTTTTCTTTTAGAACCTTTCCAACAACTTGAGAAAGATTCTTTGCGCCAGTACTGAAGAATTTCGAGGCCTGATCGACAACCTCGTTGTCACTGTAGGTCTGCATCGGCGCCGTCGAGTGCGCCCGCGTGGCGGGTCGCGGCGCTCGGGCCAATGCGGCGGGGGAAACGCCTGCCAGCAGGCTCGCGACGATCAGCAATCGCGCGATACGGGGAGTTTTCATGAAGACTCCTTGGTTGGCCGATGGTGGGACGGCTGGGACTCGAACCCAGGACCAAAGCCTTAAAAGGG
>JABEVI010000267.1 GCA_013044085.1 Steroidobacteraceae bacterium | reverse complement strand
TTGAGCGACGCGCTGCCGAACATCGATGGCGTGTGCATCGCCTGCAAGGACGTCGCGCGCTCGGACATCCACGGTGAGATAAACGAATTCGCCGTGCTCATCCAAAACACCGGGAAACCTCTCGAATATCTCTGCGAGAACGCCGAATCCTTCGCTGTCGCGATCGACATGGCGGCAGCGGTGCGCGGCTCGCACGAGGCGCTCGCGCACAAGCCGTACTTTCTGCAGATCGTCACGCCGCTGCCGCTCGGCTACTGGCGCACCCACAGCGACCAGATCATCGCCGGCGCCCGCGCCGGCGTACCGATCAGTGTCGGCACGCTGCCGATCGGCGGCGCATCGACGCCGATCACGGTGTCCGGCTCCATCGTCAACAGCCTTGCCACCGACTTCGCCGGCATGGTGCTCGGCCAGCTGGCAAGGCGCGGCGCATTCGTGATCGGCAGTTCGGACGTGAGTTTCATGGAGCCGGCGACCGGCGGCATCGGCAACTTCACGCACGCCTCGCTCGCCGACATGGCGATGCACCAGATCCGCCGCCACCTCGGCATCCCGTCGTTCACCGGATTTGCCGGCCAATCCTCGGCGCGACGCTTCAACCAGGACGCGGTCTGGGAACTCAGCGCCGGCATGATGCAGGCGTTCTTCAGCCGCCCGGCCACGCTCGACTACCTCGGCTCGATCGACGAGGGCATGACCTTCTCCCCCCACGCCCTGTGCCTGTGTGACGAACTGGCCGGCATGTTGCGCAGCCTGTGGCAGGGCGTGAGGGTCGACGCCGAATCGATCGCGCTGGACTTGATGTGCTCGCTCGGGCCGCGGGGCAATTACCTCGCGCTCGAGCACACCGCCGCGCATTGCCGCGACCAGACCTGGGCGGCGCGCTATTTCGGCGCAATGCTGCCGCTGAGCACCGGTTCCCGGCCGGACCTCGAGCTGGCCGAGCGCATCGATGCGGATCTTCGCCACATCCTGGGCGAACACCGGCCGCCCGAACTGCCGGCGCCGGTGCTCGCGGCGCTCGGCGAGATCCAGGCGCGTTTCCTCACCGCGCACGCGCACGGGGCTCGCGGCGACACGCCGCCCGACCGGGACATACGGTAAGCTTGCCGGCGCGCTGAATGACCGTGCGCCTTTTTTTAAGAGGACGAGACCGATGTACAAGCGAGTACTGCGCCTGGGATTTGCCACCTTCGCCTTGCTGGCGGCGGCCGGCGCCGGTGCCGCGCGCGCGCCCGCCAACGTCACCCGTGCGACCCTGGCGAACGGACTGCGGGTGGTGATCGTGCGCGACACCCTGGCCCCGGTCGTTACCACCGAGGTCAATTACCTGGTCGGATCGGACGAGGTACCCGCGGCGTTCCCCGGCACCGCACACGCCGTCGAACACATGATGTTCCGCGGCAGCCCCGGCTTGTCGAAGGATCAGCTCGCGGCGGTCACCGCGAACATGGGCGGGACGTTCGATGCCGACACGACCGAGGGCGTCACACAGTACTACTTCGTCGCGCCCTCGCAGGATCTCGGCGTGGCGCTGCACGTGGAGAGCCTGCGCATGCGCGGCCTGACCGCGGCGCCGGCCGAATGGGCGAAGGAACGCGGTGCGATCGAACAAGAAGTCTCGCATGACCTGTCGAATCCAGCCTACAAATTCTACGAGCAGCTACAGGCACAATTGTTCGCCGGCACCCCCTATGCGCACACGCCGCTCGGCACCCGCCCCTCATTCGACAAGACCACGGCCGGCATGCTGAAGTCCTTCTATGATCGCTGGTACGCGCCGAATAACGCGATTCTCGTGATCGCCGGCGATGTCGACCCGGCCGCGACGCTGGCGCGCGTGAAGCGTGAGTTCGGCAGCATTGCCCGCAAGACGCTGCCGGCGCGACCGACATTCGACTTCAAGCCCGTGCACGCCATGACGGTCAAGCTGCCGACCGACAGTCCGTATGGCTCGGTGTACCTCGCCTGGCGACTGCCGGGGTCACGATCACCGGATTACGCGACCGCACTCGTGATGAGCGCGGCCCTGGGCTCGAAGCGCGCGGCACTCTATGGCATGGGCATGGATGGGACGGCGCTCTACGGCGGATTCTTCGATCAGTCGATGCCCAGGGCCGGCATCGGCATGGCGGTCGGGATTTTCGCCCGCGGCAACGACCCGACCGCAATGCTCGCACACATGCGATCGATTCTCGCGCAAGCGGCCGCCAAGGGCATCGATCCGGCGCTGATCGAGACGGCCAAGCGCAATGCGATCGCCGGGCTCGAATTCCAGAAAAACTCCGTCGACGGACTCGCCAACGCCTGGTCGAACGCCCTCGCGTTTCAGGGACTCGGCTCGCCCGATGCGATCCGACATGCGATCGCGGCGGTGACGCCGCGGGCCGTCGACGCACTCGCCAGGGAAACGTTCGCGCCGGCGCACGAGGTCACCGCGATCCTGACGCCGCAGAGTTCGGGCAAGCCGGTCGCGGGCAAAGGCTTCGGCGGCGCCGAGAGCTTCGCCTCCGCCCCCGGAAAGTCGGTACAGCTGCCGGCCTGGGCTGCCCGCTCCTTCGCGCGCCTTGCGGTGCCTCACTCAACGCTTGCACCGGTCTCCTACACGCTGCCGAACGGCCTGCGATTGATCGTGCAGCCGGAATCGATCAGCGACACCGTCGAACTGTTCGGCCGGATCAAAACCAACGAGGATCTGCAGGCACCGAAAGGCGAGGAGGGCGTCGCGGACGTGCTCGACGGCTTGTTTAGCTACGGCACCACGCATCTTGACCGGCTGAGCTTCCAGCGCAAGCTGGATGCGATCAGCGCGCATGTAAACGCCGGCTCGAGTTTCTCCCTCGCCGTGCCGTCGACGCATTTCGCGCAAGGCGTACGGCTGCTCGCCGATGACGAACTGCACCCGGCGCTTCCGGCGCGGGCGTTTGCCGTGGTTCAACGGCAACAAGCCGGCCTGGTCGCAGGACAGATCCGGTCGCCGGGCTTTCTGTTGCAGCTCGGCCTGGACAAGGCCTTGCTGCCGCCGCGCGATCCGCAATTGCGCTATCCGAAGCCTCGACAAATCATGGCCTTGACGCTCCAGCGCGTCAAAAACTACTACGCGCGAATCTTCCGCCCCGACATGAGCACCATCGTGATCGTCGGCAACGTCGATCCGGCGGTGGCGAAACGGGTCGTCGAACAGAGCTTCGGGGCATGGCGCAGCCGGGGAACGCGGCCGACGGTCGATTACCCGGCGGTGCCGCCCAATAAGCCCGGACACCTGTACGTTCCCGATCAGAGCGCATCACAGGACAGCGTCAACATGGCGCAGACGCTCGACGTCACCCGTGACGACCCGGCGCGCTTCGCCCTGAATCTCGGCAATCAGGTGCTCGGCGGCGGCTTCTACGCATCGCGCCTCTACCATGACCTGCGGGAGAAATCCGGGCTGGTCTACACGGTCGGCACGAGTTTCGCCTTCGGCAAACATCGCAGCACCTACACGGTGAGCTTCGGTGCCGATCCGGACAAGGTCGCGGCGGCACGCGCGATCGTCGTCCGGGATTTGACCGAGATGCAACGCGCACCGGTCTCGGCAAGCGATCTGAACCGCGCCAAGGGCATCTTGCTGCGGCAGATTCCGCTGGGCGAATCGAGCTTCGGCGGCATCGGCGGCCAACTGCTCGATCTGGCGATCGAGGGCAAGCCGCTCGACGCCATGAGCATCGCGGCGCGCCACTACCTCGCACTGACCGCGGCCCAGGTCGAGCGCGCCTACGCACGACACGTGCGCCCGGCGGCGTTCGTCACGGCGGTCAAGGGGCCGCCTCCGAAGTAAGCGCGCGCGGCCTGCAGGCCGCGCGGGGTCACTCGGCGAACAGCTTCTTGAATGCGGCGGCGCTGAAACCGACGGTGACGGCGCCGTCCTTGCGCACCACGACCGGCCGACGGATCAGCGCCGGGTGCTCCTTGAGGAGCAACAGCCACTCCGGCTCGCTCGCCGGAGTCTTGCGCTG
>JABEVI010000266.1 GCA_013044085.1 Steroidobacteraceae bacterium | reverse complement strand
TACTCCGGCGTGATGGGGCTGCCGCTGTTCGAAACCGCGGCGTTGCTCGCGGCGGCCGGCGTGCCGCGGTGGCGCAGCGCATGAGCGTCGAAATCCTCATCAACGCCAATGCGCACGAGGCTCGCGCGGCGGTGGTCGAGAGCGGCGTGCTCCAGGAAGTGTTCCTCGAACGGGCGAGCCGGCGGGGCTTGATCAGCAATATCTACAAGGGACGGGTATCGCGGGTGCTGCCGGGCATGCAGGCCGCGTTCATCGAGATCGGGCTGGAACGCACCGCGTTTCTGCATGCCTCGGACATCTTCGATCCGCGGCACGTCGATATGGGCATCGAACCGCCGCGTACCGAGGAGATACGCTCGCTGCTCACCGAGGGCGACGATATTCTCGTCCAGGTCGTCAAAGACCCGCTCGGCACCAAGGGTGCGAGACTCACCACGTTCATCACCCTGCCGTCGCGCCACCTCGTGTACATGCCGCAAGGGCGCGGCGTCGGTGTGTCGGCGCGAATCGAGTATGAAACCGAGCGCGACCGCTTGCGCGCTGCGGTGCAAGGTTTGCTGGAGCCGGAAGGAAATGCCGGGTTCATCGTGCGCACGGCCGCCGAGGATGCGCCGGTCGAGGCGTTGCGCGCCGACATGGCCTACCTTCGCAAGCTCTGGGAGGTCATCCGCCAAAGAGGACTGCGCACCGCGCCCGGGCGACTCGTGCATGCGGACCTGCCGCTGCATCTGCGGATTCTGCGCGACATGCTGCGCCCCGAGGTCGACCGAGTGCTGATCGACCAGGCGGCAGCACACCGGGAAATGCTCGATTTCGCCGAGACGTTCATGCCGGATGCGCTGCCGCGGATCGAGTTGTACGCGCAGCGGCGGCCGGTGTTCGAGCTGCACCACGTCGAGGAGGAAATTCAAAAGGCCCTGGAGCGCAAGGTGCCGCTGAAATCGGGCGGGCACCTGGTGATCGACCAAACCGAGGCCATGACGACGATCGACGTCAATACCGGCGCATTCGTCGGTCACCGCAATCTCGAGGAGACGATTTTCCGCACGAATCTGGAGGCAGCCGTCGCCATTGCGAGACAGATGCGCTTGCGCAACCTGGGCGGCATCATCATCATCGATTTCATCGACATGCAGGAAGCGGAACACCGGCGGCAGGTGCTGCAGGCGCTCGAACGGGCCTTGGAGTTCGATCACGTCAAGACCAGCATCTCCTCCGTCTCGCCGCTCGGGCTGGTCGAGATGACGCGCAAGCGGACCCGTGAAAGCCTGGAACACGTGCTCTGCCAGGCATGCCCGACCTGCGAGGGCCGGGGATTCGTCAAGACCGCCGAGACCGTGTGTTACGAGGTGTTTCGTGAGGTTTTGCGCCAGTCGCGGCAATTCGAGTGCCAGCAGCTGATGGTACTCGCGCACCAGGACGTGATAGAGCGCCTGCTCGACGAGGAATCCGCCGGCCTCGGTGAGCTGGAACTCGCCCTCGGCAAGCCGATCCGCCTGCAGACCGAGGCGCTCTACGCGGTGGATCAATATGACGTCGTTCTGATGTAGATGTTCCTGCGCAGACTGGCCAAGATCCTCGGTAGACTCGCGGCAGGGCTGCTGGTGCTGGGCATTGTGGCGACGCTCGCGCTGAATTTCGCGCTCGACCGGGTGCCGCGCTACCAGACCGAGATCAAGGCCTGGGTGCATCAGCAAACCGGCCTGCACGTGCGCTTCGCACACGTCGCGGCGACGCTTCGCTGGTACGGGCCTGAGCTGTCGTTCCGGCAGTTGGAATTGCGCTCCCGCGACGACCGGCGTGTGCTCGCGAAGACGGCCCGTGGCCGCATCGGCTGGGATCTGTGGCGGCTGCTCGCCAGCGGGCGCCTGTTCGCGGGACGTATCGAACTCGATTCTCCCGACATCGTGGTCGCACGCATCGGGCCGACCCGCTTTGCGCCGGCCTCGGAGCAGTCGCTGCAAAGTGGTGGCAAGGCGGTGGCGGGCTTCCGGCTCGCGGATCTGCCGCCGGGCATCCTGGTGATCCGCCATGGGCGGGTGAGCGTGACCGGTTGGAATCGGCAGCTGCCGCGTCTTACGCTGCACGACGTCAATTTGCAGGTGCGCCGTGATGCCGACGCGATTCATCTGCGCTTCGACGCGGTCCTGCCGGCGGTTCTCGGCGGCAAATTGAATTTACGCGGCCGGCTCGGCAACGTCGGGGCGTCGCCCGCCGCGCTTGATTGGAGCGCGGATTTGCGGACCCGGAACGTGTCATTCCGCGGCTGGCGTCGCTTGTTGCCGGCGTACCTGGACCACCTCAAATCCGGCAGCGGTGCGTTCGAACTCAAGGCGAACGGCATCGGTCATGACCTCGGAGACGCGAACTTCGACTTCGAGGCGACGAACGTCGCCGCCCGCTCGAACGATGGCTCGACCGCAAAATTCGATCGGATAGGCGGTCATCTGGAATTGGCGCACCAAGGTGATCGTTGGACGTTGCTCGGCCGGCATGTGCAGGCGTTGCGATCCGGGCGTGTGGACCCGCCCTCACAGTTCGAGGTGACCTGGCGCGCAAAGCGTGGCGGCGGCTTCCATCTGCGGGCGCGTGCGAGCTATTTGCGCGCCGACAACCTTCTGCCGCTCGCCGCCTTGTTGCCGCGCAAGTCCTCGCGCGAGCGCCTGATCGCGATCTCACCGACCGGCGAGTGGAGGAACGCCAGCTTGCGTCTCGAGCGTCTGCGGGCCGGTGACCACTGGCATTTCACCGTGCATGCGCAGTTTCGCGACGCCGGCTTCGGGGCGTTCGGCCGGACTCCCGGATTGCGCGGCCTTTCCGGCAGCGTGGCGGGTGACCAGAGGGCGGGCCACGTCACGTTCAGCACGCACGCCGCGACGCTCGCGTGGCCCGCGCAATGGCCCAGGCCGGTGCGGCTCGACGCGCTCGGCGGCACGGTGTTCTGGAGTCGTACGCCGGCAGGCCTCTTGATGGCGACGCCGCGTACCGTGATGGCCAATGACGACGGCCGGGTTTCGCTGCTGGCTTCGATGTTGTT
>JABEVI010000265.1 GCA_013044085.1 Steroidobacteraceae bacterium | reverse complement strand
CACGACCGTGAGCCCGACCTATGCGCGCGAGATCGGCACCGCGCCGTTCGGCGCCGGCCTCCAGGACGAGTTGCGAGCGCGCACCGACGGTGTCGTCGGGATCTTGAACGGTGTCGACTACGCGCAGTGGGATCCGCGTAACGATCCGTATCTGCAGGTGCATTTCAGCAGCGACGATCTGCGCGGCAAACTCGCCAATCGCCGCGCCTTGATCGCGGCCGACGGCCTGCAGGTCGACCCCGGGACGCCGTTGATCGGCATGGTCGGTCGCCTGACCGAGCAGAAGGGCATCGACCTGCTGTTCGATGTGCTGCCCGCGTTCCTCAGCCGACAGCGCTGTGCATTTGCGGTGCTCGGCGCGGGCGACGCGCGCTACGTCGAGTTCTTCGAAGGATTGCGCCGCCGATTCGCCGGACGTTTCGCGTTTCAGGCGGGCTACGACGAGGCCAAGGCGCACTTGATCGAAGCCGGCAGCGACGCCTTTCTGATGCCCTCGCGCTACGAGCCCTGCGGGCTGAATCAGCTCTACAGCCTGCGCTACGGGACGGTGCCGATCGTGCGTCGCACCGGCGGTCTGGCCGATTCGGTCGTGCACTTCGACCCGGCGAGCGGCATCGGCACAGGCTGCGTGTTCAACGACTACGATGCGCGCGCGGTCGAGTGGGCGCTCGAGACCACGCTTGGCTGGTTCGCCGACCAAGAATCCTGGCGGCGCCTGATGCGCAACGCGATGGCGCAGGATTTCTCCTGGGGCCGGCAGGTCGTTCAGTACGAAGCTTTGTTTCGACGGCTGGCCGCGGCCGCCGGTTCCAGCAAGGCATAGCGCCGGCCGTAGGGCAGGGCGAAGATTTTCTCGACATCGAGGCCGGCCGCCTTCGTCCAGGGTGGTGGCGCCGCGCGGCTCGAGGCGATGCGCACGCCCAGATCGGCGGCCAGCGCGAGCACACGCGCCGACACGTCCCGTCCGGCCAGTTCGACCAGGAAACGTCGCCGTGGATCGGCGTTCGCCGCCGCTCGCAGGCGCGCCAGGCCGCCTGTGCCTTTCGGCACGGCGATGCGCGTCGCGGTCACGCTGGTGTACAGGTCGACCCAGGCGCGGGTCGTTTCATCCGGGCCGATCAGCACGAGCGGTGCGCCGCCGAGATCGGCACGCAGTGCGCGACCGATCTTGGCGAGGTCATGCCATCGGTCGACCTGTGGGTAGATCTGCGAAGCCGGGAAGACCGCGAGCGCGCAGTAGGCGGCGAGCAGCGCGGCGAGCGCGGAGGTGAGCCGGCCTCGTCCGGCGAGCCGCCAGCCGTGCCGGACGAGCGCCGCCGCGGCGAGTATCCCGGCGGCGCAGACGCCGACGTACCAGCCGCGAGAGGGCAGTTCGTTCCAGGCATCGTAGCCGACCAGCGCGGCCGCGGCCGTCGCGGCCGCCGCCGCGAGCAGCAGCATGGCGGCGGTCGCACGAACCGCGCCGAGATCCCAGCGATCGGCCGCCGCTTCGGCCGTCTGCACCCACCAACCGAGGAGCAGCGCCGCCCCGGGCAGCGCGGGCGCCAGGTAAATATTACGCGCGGTCGCCGCCATCGACAGCAGTGCAAGCGTCGGCAGCATGCAAGCGGTCGCGAAACGTACTGCGCGCCACCGATCCTGCGGTACGCGACGCTGCATCCACGCCCGTCGCACCGCCGCGGCCACCAGCAGCGTCCAGGGCCACAAATAGAGCGGCAGCTCAAACAGGTATTTGCCGGCGGAATTGTGGTGACCGGTCGTGTACTGCAGCCCCGCGGGCGCGGCGACTTTCGTGAACCGGCCGACCAGATTGTCCCAGAGAAATATTTTCAGATGCGCGGCCCCATGGGGGCCGGCATAGACGGCAGCCACCCAGGCCAAGATCACGACCGCCTGTAAGAGCAGTCCGGCGTACAGCTCCCAGCGCAACAATTCCCGCCAGCGCTTCTCCCAAATGATGAGTGTCGGCAGCACGAGCGCCGGCACCATCCAAGCCGCGCCGCTCTTGGCTAGAAAGCCGACGGCGAGCGCCGCGTGCATCAGCGTGTAGCCGCGCAAACGCCCGCTGCGGTCGCGGGCATAGAAACCCTGATACTCGCCAAGCAGCGCGACCGCGACCGCCGCGACCAGCGGCGCATCGCTCGCCAGCCAGATCGCCACCTGGTAGGAGAGAAGGAAGGTGGCGCTCGCCGCCGCCGCGGCGACGCCGGCGAGCCCGCCGACGCTGCGCCGGGCAAGGCACAGCACCGCGAGCGCCGTGATCAGCGCATAGAGCAGGTTCGGCAGTCGCGCCGCCCACGCCGCCATGCCAAAAGCGCGCATCGTGGCGCCCGCCACCCAGTAGGTCAGCGGCGGCTTCTCGCAAAAGGCCTCGCCGGCGAGCAGCGGCACCGATTTCTCGGTCTGCCAGCTCATGCGCCATGACAGGTCCGCTTCACGCGGCTCATCAGGCGTCCAGTAGGCGCGCCCGAAGATGCCGACGAACCACGTGGCAAGCACCGCCACGCACAGCCACAGGAGCCACGAGCGGGAGTTCTCAAACACCGCGTTCTGCCATGAATTCTCGCAAATAGCGGCCGGTGTGGCTGTGCGCAGAAGCCCGCGCGAGCGCATCCGGCGGGCCTGCGGCGACCACCCGGCCACCACCCGCACCACCTTCGGGTCCCAGATCGACGATCCAATCGGCTTCGGCCATCACGTCCAGATTGTGCTCTATCGCGACGACGGTGTTGCCGGAATCGATCAATCGTTGCACGACACCGAGGAGCCGGTCGACGTCAGCCATGTGCAATCCGACCGTCGGCTCGTCGAGTACATAAAGCGTGTGGCGCGGCACGCCGCGGGGTCCGGGCGGTGCCGTGGTGCCGGCGCGTGCCTTGGCGAGCTCCGTGACCAGCTTGATCCGCTGGCTCTCGCCGCCGGACAACGTCGGACTCGACTGGCCGAGGCACAGGTAGCCGAGCCCGATGTCCGCCAGCAGTTCGAGCGCATGATGGATCCCATGGTGGGCGGTGAAGAACTCGACCGCTTCGTCGACGCTCATGGCGAGCACCTCGCCGACATTCTTGCCCTTGAAGCGCACCTGCAGCGTCTCCTCGTTGAATCGCCGGCCGCCGCAGGCGTCGCAGACCACCTGCACGTCGGGCAGGAAGTTCATCTCGACCCGCTGCAGGCCCTGCCCTTCGCAGCGCTCGCAGCGTCCGCCCGCGGTATTGAACGAAAAGCGGCTCGCCGAGTGACCGCGCATCCGCGCCTCGCTCGTCTCGGCGAACAACTTGCGGATCGCATCCCAGAAGCCGACATAGGTGGCCGGGCACGAACGGGGCGTCCTGCCGATGGGCGTCTGGTCCACTTCGAGCACGCGGGTGATGGCCTGCGCGCCGCGGATACGCGTACAGCCGAGCGGCGCGGCGTCCGGATTGACTCCCAGCCGTCGCAAGTTCTCGAGCAGCACCTCGCGCGCGAGCGTCGACTTGCCGGAACCGGATACACCGGTCACCACCGAGAAGCGGCCGATCGGAAAACGCGCGTCGACTTGCCGGAGGTTGTGCCGGTTTGCGCCTTCGATCTCGATGGCCGGGGTGCGCGGCCCGACCGGCCGGCGCTGCGCCCGCGCGTGCCGCATCGGCTGAGCCAGACAGCGGCCGGTGATCGATTCTTGCAGACCCATCAATTCCGCAGCCGTTCCTCGGGCGACGACCCGGCCGCCCTGCCGGCCGGCGCCCGGGCCGAGATCGATCACGTGGTCGGCGCGGCGAATCGTCTCCTCGTCGTGTTCGACGACGATCAAGGTGTTGCCCTTCGCGCGCAACGCCTCGAGGGTTTCGAGCAGCGCGTCGTTGTCGCGCGGGTGCAAGCCGATCGTCGGCTCGTCGAGCACATAGCATACGCCCCGCAGATTCGAGCCGAGCTGCGCGGCGAGCCGGATGCGCTGCGCCTCGCCGCCGGAGAGGGTCGGCGCCGACCGGTCCAAGGCGAGATAGCCCAAGCCGACGGAGCGGAGGAATTCAGTCCGTGAGAACAGCTCGGCAAGCACGTCATGCGCGAT
>JABEVI010000264.1 GCA_013044085.1 Steroidobacteraceae bacterium | reverse complement strand
TTATGCCCGCCTCGCGGTTCTCGAGCACCCGCTCGACGATGAACCGGGCCTGATCGGCGTCGTCGCGGACATGCACGAGCTGGGGCAGAGTTTCGGTTGCCCGATCGCTCCAGAGGTTTTTTGTGAACCGCTCCTTGGCGAGGCCAATGACCCCGTTTGCCGCCGCAAGGATCGCCGAGGTCGAACGGTAATTGCGCTCCAACGTGATGATCTCAGCCGCTGGGCTGAACGCTTCGGGGAAGTCGAGAATGTTACGCACGGTGGCACCCCGGAAGGCGTAGATCGATTGGGCGTCGTCGCCAACCACGGTCAGGCCGCGACCGTCGGGTTTCAGGGCAAGCAGGATCGAAGCTTGTAGCCGGTTCGTGTCCTGATACTCATCAACCAGAACGTGATCGAAACGCGTGCCGATATCCTCGGCCAGCGCTGGTTCGCTGACCATTTGTGCCCAGTAGAGCAGCAGGTCATCGTAATCGAGCACGTTCTGCCGTTGTTTGGCATCAACATAGGCGCCGAACAGCTGATGCAATTCAGCCTCCCATGACGAGCACCAAGGAAAACTGGTCGGAAGCACCTCATCGAGCAGCAGTTCGGTGTTCACGCAGCGCGAATAGATCGAAAGGCAGGTGCTTTTGGTCGGGAACCGTCGTTCGGTCTTCGAAAAACCCAGCTCGTGCCGGGCAAGGTTCATCAGATCGGCGGAATCTTCCCGGTCATGGATCGTGAAGGCCGGATCCAGTCCGATCTGTTCGGCGTATTCCCGCAACAGTCGAGCCCCGATGCCGTGGAAGGTGCCGGCCCAGCTTAGAGCATCGGCCATCGCCCCTGTCTTGCCGCCCATGGCCTGAACCGAGATGCGCTCAGCGCGGCGCGTCATCTCGGCAGCGGCTCGGCGCGAGAAACTCATCAACAGGATGCGGCCTGGATCGACGCCGTTGACGATTAGATGAGCGACCCGATGAGCCAGCGTGCTGGTTTTGCCGGACCCCGCCCCGGCGATCACCAGCAGCGGCGCGCCGATATGCGTCTTGGTGGCGGCATCGATGCCATGGACGACTGCATTGCGTTGCTCGGCGTTGAGCTTGTCCAGATAGGTCGCGGTGGTCACTTTCGGTCCCTTTACCGTGTTGAGGTCGACTATCCGATTTTCCTGTTTTGTTCGCAAGTGTTAATCCGTTAATCAATCTAATAGTGAGTTCGGTTGGGCCACGGGCCCGTGATCTCGCGAAAAAATTTTGATGGGTCGCTTGGCACAGCATGCACTGCCGGTGAACGGTTCATTGTCAACGAGATGCACGCGCGATCTCGTTGTAGGACTCAAAGAGCTCCGTGCCGGTAACCTGCATTATAGCGTCGGCGCCTGTTTTCCTGGGTTGACTCTCGGCGAGTGATAAGAACAAATAAAGAACATTATCTCCCCTGAAAGGCTGATCCAGCACGTGCAACAAGCGCCCACTATGAATGCATTACGCGAGAAAATCCGGCGGATTGAAGCCGGTAGCAAGCGGGCGTCGGCCATTCTGCCGTTCGGGGTGGATGAACTCGACGGGCGGCTGCCCGGTGGCGGGCTTACCATGGGCGCGCTGCATGAGGTTGCAGGGGGCGGCAACGGGGCGATCGATGGCGCAGCGGCCGCGTTATTTGCAGCCGGAATTATGGCGAGGACCAAAGGACCCGTATTGTGGTGCCTGACCCGACCGGACCTATTCGCGCCTGCCATCGCTCAAGCCGGTCTGTCAGCCGATCGTGTGATCTATGTCGAGGCCGGTGACGAAGCATCCGTGCTGACCTGTTTCGAGGAAGGTTTGCGCCATGGTGGTCTGGGCGGCGTGGTCGCCGAGCTTGGCCGACTTTCGATGACCCATTCACGGCGATTGCAATTGGCGGCGGAAAGTTCGGGCACGCCGGGGATTGCGCTGCGTCGCTGGCGACGCCAGGCCGATGCCAATGATTTTGGACAACCGACCGCCGCGACCACGCGATGGCGGGTGAGCGTTCTGCCTTCGGCGCCATTACCAGTGCCAGGGATTGGGCGGGCGCGCTGGCATGTCGAATTGATCCGGTGCCGGGCAGGTGAGAGTGCCGATTTTGAAGTGGAGGCGTGCGATGCCCAGGGTCGTCTCGCTGTTTCTGCCGAACTGGCCGATCGATCGGCACAATCGGGACCGGCGCGCCTTGGGTCCGTTGCCGGGGCAGCCGGTGTCGGGACTCACGGACATCGCACCGCCGTCGCCTGAGGAACCACTGATCCTCGCCGATCGGGACGGCAATCGGCGGATCGTTTTCGCGGCCAACGGTGTAGCGCGTGATTTTGGCCTGCGGATCGGCATGCCGGTGACCCAGGCGCAGGCCCTAATACCCGGCTTGACGATCAGGGACGCGGAACCGCTGGCCGATCGCGCAGGGCTCAATCGCTTAGCGCTTTGGGCGCTGCACCGCTACGCGCCGATTGTTGCGGCCGATCCGCCGGACGGGTTGGTTATCGATGCGACCGGAGCGGCGCATCTGCGGGGTGGCGAGGCACCGATGCTGCAGGACATGATCGTCCGGTTGGCTGATGCGGGCGTTGCCGCGCGCGCCGCCATGGCGGATAGTTGGGGGGCAGCGCATGCGCTAGCGCGCTTCGTCGCCAACCCGATATTCGTCGCACCGGCAGGCCAGTCACGCGACATTCTGCTCACATTGCCAATCGCTGCTTTGCGCTTGCCTCCAGAAATGGTCGCCCGTTTGCGTCGGCTGGGGTTTGAACGGATCGACGATCTGGCCGAACAACCGCGCGCGCCACTCGCATTACGGTTCGGCCCGCAGCTGCACCGCAGGCTGGATCAGGCATTCGGCACCTTGGCCGAGGCGATCGAAGCGGCGCGACCGCCGGATCTGATTGAAGTGCGCCAAAATTTTGTCGAGCCGATCGGCGCTGCGGAAACCATCGCCCGCTATACAGGCAACCTGGTCGCCAAACTCTGCGCCATGCTTGAAGCCAAAGGACTCGGCGCGCGACAACTCGATATGGTGTTTAATCGGGTCGATGCACAATCCCAGGCGATCCGTGTCGGCACCGCGGCCCCCGTGCGAAACGTCAAACATTTAACGCGAATGCTATGCGACAAAATCGAGACGATCGATCCTGGTTTCGGCATCGAGATCATGACGCTCTGCGCGGCACGGTCCGAACCGTTCGGGCCGAAGCAGCTGACATCGCTGTTCGCAGATGAACCGGAGACCGACATCTCAGATCTGATTGATACCATCGCCAATCGGATCGGAGCCGACCGACTATATCGGTTTGCGCCGGTCGCGAGCGATGTGCCGGAACGCTCGCTTCGACGGATCGCGGCGACCGCGCCACCGACCAAAACGAACTGGCCGGATCATTGGCCTCGGCCGACGCGTCTTCTGCCAAACCCCGAACCGATCGAGACCGTCGCGTTGCTCCCAGATCAACCACCCGTCAGCTTCACTTGGCGTGGCATCCGCCGTCGCGTCAAACGTGCGGACGGACCTGAGCGGATATTTGGCGAATGGTGGAAGCGCGACGCCGAGTTGATCGCAGTCCGGGATTACTTTCAGATCGAGGATGATGCGGGCGAGCGGTTCTGGGTGTTCCGGGCCGGGGATGGCGAAGATGGTGCCACCGGTTCGCATCGCTGGTTCCTGCATGGGATATTCGGATGAGCACCGATGCAGCCTATGTCGAATTGCACTGCACCTCGCATTACAGTTTCCTGCGCGGTGCCAGCTCCTGCGACGAGTTATTCGCCCAGGCGGAATATCTCGGCCTCAAAGCACTGGCCATTACCGATCGCAACAGCCTCGCCGGAATCGTGCGCGCCCATGTCGCGGCCAAGGCGAACAACATGCATCTCATCGTCGGTTGCCGGCTCGATCTGACCGACGGCACGGCGCTGCTAGTCTATCCGACTGACCGCCCGGCCTACGCACGGTTATGCCGCCTGTTGTCTTTGGGCAAACAAAGGGGCGGCAAGGCGCAATGCCGTCTCGATTGGTCCGATCTGGTCGCCTATGCCGAGGGTCTGATCGCGGTGCTCGTGCCTGGGGAAGCCGATGACGCCTGCGCGCGGGACCTCCGCCGCCTGGCCCTGTCGTTCGGCGATCGCGCCTATCTGGCGTTGACCTTGCGACGCCGGCCCAATGATGCATTGCGGTTGTTCGAGCTGTCGAACCTGGCCGCGCGCGCAAAGGTGCCGACCGTCGTGACCAACGACGTGTTGTTCCATGTCAGGGAGCGTCGCATTCTGCAGGATGTCGTTACCTGCATCCGCCATGGCTGCACAATCGATGATGCGGGGTTCCGGCGGGAGCGCCATGCCGATCGCTATCTGAAGCCGCCCGCGGAGATGCACCGGCTGTTCAGCCGTTATCCTGAAGCCCTGGCCCGCACCCAGGAGATTGCGGATCGGTGCCGGTTCTCACTCGACGAACTCCGTTACCAATACCCCGACGAAAATGTGCTCCCCGGCCTCACCGCCCAGGAAGCCTTGACGAAACTTACCTGGGAAGGTGCGGCGCACCGCTACCCGGCCGGGGTGCCCGCCGAAATCGTCACCATCCTCAAGCATGAACTTCGCCTGATCGAGACACTCGACTACGCTCCGTATTTTCTGACGGTGAATTCCATCGTCCGCTTCGCCCGCAGCCAAGGCATTCTCTGCCAGGGGCGCGGCTCGGCGGCCAATAGCGCGGTTTGCTTCGTGCTCGGCATCACCTCAATCGATCCGGAGCGCAACGATCTGCTGTTCGAACGGTTCATCTCTGAGGAACGACGCGAACCGCCGGATATCGATGTCGATTTCGAACATGAACGCCGGGAGATCGTCATTCAATGGGTGTTCGACACCTATGGCCGCGATCACGCAGCCCTTTGTTCAACCGTGATCCGTTATCGGACCAAAGGGGCGCTGCGCGACGTCGGCAAGGCGCTCGGCCTGCCGGAAGACCTGATCACCGCACTGAACGCCCAAGTCTGGGGCTGGTCGGAAGACGGGATCGAACCCAAACATACCGAAGAACTGAACCTCAACCTCGACGACCGCCGCCTGAAACTGGCGATCGATCTGGCGCGGGAATTGATTGGCACGCCGCGCCACCTCTCGCAGCATCCCGGCGGCTTCGTGCTGACGCGCGATCGGCTCGATGAGTTGGTGCCGATTGAACCGGCTGCGATGGATAACCGCCAGATCATCGAGTGGGACAAAGACGACATCGACGCGCTGAAATTCATGAAGGTCGATTGCCTTGCCTTGGGCATGCTCTCTTGCATGAAGCGCGGGTTCGACCTGTTGGCGCAGCACAAGGGGATCGAACTCGATCTCGGCACCATTCCCGCCGAAGATCCGCGCACCTACGCGATGATCCGCCGCGCAGATACGCTGGGCACCTTCCAGATTGAAAGCCGCGCGCAGATGGTGATGCTGCCGCGGATGAAACCGCGCACCTTCTACGACCTGGTCATCGAAGTCGCGATCGTGCGACCGGGACCGATTCAGGGGGATATGGTGCATCCGTATCTGCGCCGGCGCGAGGGTAAGGAGGCGGTGTTCTATCCCAAGCCGGAGCTCGAAAAAGTGCTCGGTAAAACCCTCGGCGTGCCGCTGTTTCAGGAACAGGCGATGCGCGTGGCGATCGAGTGTGCCGGCTTCACCGCGACCGAGGCGGATCAATTGCGTCGCTCAATGGCGACGTTCAAATTCACCGGTGGGGTCTCACATTTTCGCGACAAGCTGGTGAGCGGCATGGTCGCCAACGGCTACGAACAGGCGTTTGCCGAGCGCACCTTCTCGCAACTCGAAGGCTTTGGCAGCTACGGTTTCCCGGAAAGCCACGCGGCCTCCTTCGCGCTGATCGCCTATGCATCCGCCTGGCTGAAATGCCACCACCCGGACGTATTCTGCGCTGCCCTGCTGAATGCCCAGCCGATGGGCTTCTATGCGCCGGCGCAGATTGTGCGCGATGCGAGGGACCATGGTGTCGAGATCAGACCGGTCTGTGTCAACGCCTCCCGCTGGGACTGCACGCTGGAGCCGACCCATGACGAAAGCCGGTTTGCCGTTCGCTTGGGCCTGCGCATGGTCAAGGGAATCGCCAATTCTCACGTTGCTACAATGATTGCGGCCCGCACCAATCATCCCTTCGCCTCGGTCGATGACCTCTGGAGCCGCGCCGGCATTCCGACGGCTGCGCTGGTGCAGATGGCTGAGGCCGACGCGTTCCGCCCATCGTTGAAACTCGCGCGGCGTGACGCGCTTTGGGCGATCAGGGCATTGCGCGACGAGGCGTTACCGCTGTTCGCGGCCGTCACCAATCGCTCCAATCAGCCGGTTTCGGAACTCCAGGAACCGGCATTTGCCCTGAAATCCCTGCCTGGGGGCGGCGAGGTGGTCGAGGATTATGTCCATCTAGGCTTATCGCTCCGGTCGCATCCG
>JABEVI010000263.1 GCA_013044085.1 Steroidobacteraceae bacterium | reverse complement strand
CCGAGCCCGAGCCCGAGCCCGCCACGGCATCGGCGACCGTGCCGACGCCGCAAAAGATCGTGACGATCAGGATCTGTGCGCTCGGCGATGCACGCTGGTCGGGGAAGCGGCTCGCCGATGCGCTGGAGTTGCAAGGTCTGGCCTTCGGGCGGTACCAGGTCTTTCATCGCAATCACGTCGATGGCCGCAGCATGTTTTGCGTCGCGAGCATCCTCGAGCCCGGTACCTTCGATCAGGAGGCGATGCCGACGCAAGAATTCCGGGGCGTGATCGCATTTGCGGTGCTGCCGGGCCCGCTCGAACCGGTACAGACCATCGAGGCGATGATCGCAACGGCGCGGCGCCTTGCCGAAAGCCTTACCGGAATGGTTCAGGACGGTTCGGGACAACCGCTTTCGCCGCAGCGCGCGGCGGCGCTTCGCGAGGAAGTGGCGAGGTTCCAAGCCACTTTGCCCTGAGCGGCCGGCGACGATGACGGCACACGAGAACCTTGCTCCCGAAGCGATTGTCCAGCGGGCGGAGCTATTGCGCCGGTTGATCGAGCGGTATAACCACAGCTACTACGTGCTCGACTCATCGGAGGTGCCGGACGGCGAATACGATTTGCGCTTGCGGGAACTGCAGGAGTTGGAGTCGCGTTTCCCGCAGCTGGCGACGCCGGACTCGCCGACGCAACGGGTGGGAACCGCGCCGGCTGCGGCGTTCGCGGAGCTGCGGCACGGCCTGCCGATGCTGTCTTTGGATAATGCCTTCAGCGAAGCCGAAGTGCGCGATTTCGACCGGCGCATTCGTGAGCGCCTGGCGCACATGGCGTCGCTGCGCTACTGCGTCGAACCGAAGCTCGATGGCCTTGCCGTCAATGTGACCTATCTGGACGGTCACTACGCACGCGCGGCGACGCGCGGTGACGGCGAGAAGGGCGAGGACATCACCGCCAACCTGAAGACCATCCGCTCCCTGCCGCTCAGGCTGCGCACCGACAAGCCTCCGAGAGTGCTCGAGGTCCGCGGCGAAGTGTTCATGCCGATCGCCGGATTTCGCCGCTTCAACGAGCAGGCGACGGAGCGCGGCGAGAAGCCGTTCGTCAATCCGCGCAACGCCGCCGCCGGCAGCTTGCGCCAGCTCGATCCGCGGATCAGCGCGGCGCGTCCTCTCGACCTGTTCGCTTACGGAGTCGGCGAGGTCCAGGGAGGGTCGCTGCCCGGGCGGCAGGGGGAACTTCTCGAGGAACTGCGGCGTCTGGGCTTGAGGGTGTGCCCCCTCGTGCGCACCGTCGAATCGATCGAGGGCTGCTTGGAATATTTTCGCCAGATCGGCCAGGTCCGCCACCAGCTTGCCTATCAAATCGACGGTGTCGTCTACAAGGTGGATGACTTCGGGGCGCAAAGGGAACTTGGATTCGTGTCACGGGCGCCACGCTGGGCCATCGCGCACAAATTTCCGGCCGAAGAGGCGCTGACCAAGGTGCGGGGTGTCGAGTTCCAGGTGGGGCGTACTGGCGCGATGACGCCCGTTGCGCGGCTGGATCCCGTGCAGGTCGGTGGGGTGACGGTCAGCAATGCGACCCTGCACAACATCGAGGAATTGCGCCGCAAGGACGTTCGTGTCGGCGATACCGTCGTGGTACGCCGTGCCGGAGACGTGATTCCCGAGGTCGTCGAGGTTCTCCGCGAATATCGAGCGGTGGTGGCGCCACCCATCGAACTGCCGATGTTTTGTCCGGTGTGCGGGTCCGCGGTCGAACGGTCGGGCGATCAAGCGGTGGCTCGATGTACCGGCGGACGGCGGTGCGCCGCGCAGCGCAGGGAGGAAATCAAGCACTTCGCCTCGCGGCGCGCGCTCGACATCCGCGGGCTCGGTGAGAAATTGGTCGACCGGCTCGTCGAGGCGGATCTGGTGCGCACGCCCGCGGATCTGTTCGATCTGGATTTGCATGCGCTCGCGAAGATCGAGCGCATGGGCGAGAGGTCGGCGCGCAAGCTGCTCGCCTCGATCGAGGCGGCGAAGAGCACGACATTGCCGCGATTTTTAAACGCCCTCGGAATTCGCGATGTGGGTGAAGCGACCGCGGCGGCGCTCGCCGAACACTTCGGCGAGTTGGGGCCCCTGCGCGGCGCCACACCCGGCGAGATTCAGTCCGTGCCCGACGTCGGTCCGATCGTGGCGGCGAATGTGGTCGGATACTTTCATGATCCCGAGAACACGGTCATCCTCGAGCGCTTGCTCGCGCACGGCATCCACTGGACACGGCTCACGGCGGCACGCAAGCACGAGGGCAGGTTGGTCGGCAAGGTTTTCGTGCTCACCGGCGCACTCAGCCGGTATACCCGCGAGTCCGCGACGGCCGCGATCGCGGCGCGTGGCGCCAAGGTCTCGACGAGCGTATCGAAGCGCACCGATTATCTGGTTTCTGGCGTTGATCCGGGGTCTAAGATCGAGAAGGCGCAGGCCTTGGGGGTGCCCATCCTCGATGAAGAGGCTTTCGAGAAGCTGCTCGCGAGCTGAGCGCGGCGGCGAGGGGATGGGGGCGCCCACACGCGGCCGCCCCCGTTTCCCCTCCCGCCGCCTCGAGTTCAGAGGCTCTTTTGGATCGTCGCGGTCTTCTTCAGCTGATTGACGTACGCCTGCAGTTTCTTCTGCAGAACGAGATTGGCGACCTGTCCTTTGACCTCGGCGAACGGCGGCGGCGTCACCGGCCTCGTGTCGAGCAGCTGGATGATGTGCCAGCCGAATTGCGTATGCACGGGCTGCGGGGTGATCTCACCCTTCTTCAGCGTGCGCAGGGCGGCCGCAAACGACGGCACCATGCGCGAAGCCTGGAACCACCCGAGATCGCCCCCGTTCGTCTTGGAACTGTCGATCGAGTTGGCCTTTGCGAGCGCCGCGAAGTTCGCCCCGGCCTTCAGCCGCTTGATCAAGGCGATCGCCAGATCCTTGTGGGCGACGAGGATGTGCCGCGCGTGATATTCGACCTTGTCCATCTTCGAGATGGCGGCGGCGTATTCGGCCTGCATTTCCTGCTCGGTCGGTTCCTTGTCCTTGAGGAAGTTCTGCGATTCGGCATCGGCCAGCAGGTGCATGCGGGCCACATCGAGCTTGGCCGCGGTGCCGGGGTCTTTTTGCAGGTTGTCCTTGACGGCTTGTTGCGCCATCAACTGCATGCCGATCATTTCGTCGAGCACCTGGTTGCGCTGATCGGGCGTCAACTGCGACGGATCCTTGCCGCCGGTCAGGGATTTGACGTAGAAGTCGTAGGCGTCGCGGGAGATCACCGCGCCATTGACCGTCGCGACGGCGTTTTTGGCCGGGTTGGCGGCGGTCGGCGCCGCGGTCTGCGGTTTCTTGGCGCAAGCCGTCAACGAGGACAGAGAAAACAGGAGCACGGCCGCGACACACAGGCGCGTTCGCGCCGACGGGAGAATTTGCTGCATGTAAACCCTCGGATCTTGAAGGAGAAGAACCCTTGGCCTGGGAGGCCGGGAGTCCGGACAGAACCGAAGTGTCGGCGCCTGGCCCTCACCTCCGGCGGCCAGAGTGTAGCCTGAGCCGGGTCCGGGTGCCAAAACAATCCGCACACGGGCGGTTGTGCGCCTGCCGTGGGCGGCCCGCCGCTTCTCAGGGGGGCGGGCGCGCGTCGATGGTCAGTGCGTGGATGTCGGTGCGCAAGAGATCGCCGAGCGCCGCGTAGACCCGGCGATGGCGTGCGAGCGGTGAGAGTCCGGCGAAGGCGTCGGCAACGATGGAAATCCGGAAATGTCCCATGCCACCGGCTGCGCCGGCGTGTCCGGCATGCCGTGCACTGTCGTCGAGGACGCTGAGCGCGCGGGGCGCAAAGGCCGCTTCCAAGCAGGCGCGCAAACGTTGTTCTCGGGTCGGGTCCGACATGCCGGTTCAGGCTCCGTCCGCGACCGGCTTGGTGCGCGAGGCCAGCCAGAAGACCTGGGGCAGCATGAACACCAATGTGGCGATCGAGACCCCGAAGACGTGAAAATTCACCCAAAAAGCCGCGGAAAAATGCCGTGCGACGTATACGTTCAAGCCGGCGAGCGTCGCGAACCACAGTGTCCACAGGGCGTTGATGATCGCCCAGACCCGCGGCTCGACGGCCAGGCTCTCACCGCCGAAAGCGCCTTCCAGCATGCGGCGCGCGAGCGGTTGCGGGCCGACGAAGGAACTGGCGAGGAAGACGAGCGCGGCGGCGCCGAAAAGCAGGGTCGGCTTCCACTGAATGAAGCGCTGGTCATGCAGCAGCAGCGTCAAGGCTCCAAGGGCGAGCGCGACCGCCGCCGTTACCACGTGCATGGCCTTGTACCTGCCGGTGCGCATGCGGTGCGCAATGGCCAGGCCGACGCAGGCGAGCATCAGCGCCGCGGTGGCCCAATAGATGCCGCGCACCTTGAACACGACGAAAAAAAACAGCAGTGGCAACCACTCGAGCAGTTGGTTCATCCAGGTATTATAGCCGACGAATATGAGCATTTATCTGCAACTGCACCCGGTCTCGCCGCAGCAGCGCTACGTGCGTCAGGCGGTCGAGGTCCTACGCGGCGGAGGCGTGATCGTCTATCCGACGGACTCGTGCTATGCGCTTGGCTGCCACATCGGGGATAAGGCGGCGCTCGCGCGCATCAGCGAGATACGCGCGGTGGATCGGCATCATCACTTCACGCTCGTATGCCGGGACCTGGCCGAGGTGGCCAAATACGCGTTGGTGGCCAACTGGCAGTATCGGCTGTTGCGAGCCTCGACACCCGGGCCATACACCTTCATTCTCAAGGCCTCGAAGGAAACGCCGCGTCGGTTGAAACACGAACGGCGCGGCACCATCGGCCTGCGGGTGCCCGCTCATCCGGTCACCGGGTTGTTGCTCGCCGAGATGGGCGAGCCGATCATGAGTTCGACCTTGCTGCTGCCCGGCGAAGATTTGCCGCGTACCGATGCCCGGGAGATCCACGAGACGCTGGGCAACCGTGTCGACATGGTGCTCGACGGCGGCAATTGCGGCCTGGTCCCCACCTCGGTGATCGACCTGTCCGGTGAACGGGCGACCGTCGTCCGGGTCGGTCGCGGCGACGTGAGCCCATTTGTGGACTCGGCAACCGTATAATGGTCCCTGGAGTCGGGCACGGCTCTTAAAGTTAAATCGTATAAAATGAGTGTAAGCATTGAATTTCACAGTATTTCTCACCAAGATCTCGATCTGGGCAATTCCTGTCCTATTCGCGATCACCTTGCACGAGGTGGCGCACGGTTGGGCGGCGCGCTACTTCGGTGACCGTACGGCCGAATTACTGGGTCGTCTGAGTCTGAATCCGTTGCGGCACATCGACCCGGTCGGTACGGTCCTGGTCCCGGGCCTGCTGCTCGCTTTCGGTGGACCGCTGTTTGGCTGGGCGAAGCCTGTGCCCGTCGCGCTGCGTTCCTTGCGCGATCCGCGCCGCTCGATGATCTGGGTGGCGCTTGCCGGACCGGCGGCCAATCTGGCGATGGCGGCTCTGTGGTGCGCCGTGCTGGGCTTGGTCGCCCGTTTGAACGGTTCCCTGACCGTCGTCGGCTGGGTCGCGCTGATGGCGCAGGCCGGTATCCTCATCAATGTCGTGCTGGCGTTGTTCAACCTGCTGCCGATCCCGCCGCTCGACGGCGGTCGGGTGCTCGCGGGTCTGCTGCCGCCACGCTTCTCGTTGCGGCTCGAGCGTATCGAGCCGATCGGATTCCTGATCGTGCTGGGGCTCACGGCGTTCGGGCTCTTCGGCTGGCTGTTCGATCCAGCCTATCGCCTGGTCGGGCAGGTCATCGGACTGTTGATTGGAAATTCCGCATGAGTTCAACCGCACTGAATCGACGTGTGTTGTCCGGAATGCGTCCGACAGGTCAGTTGCACCTCGGTAATTTCCACGGTGCGCTCAAGAACTGGATTGAATTGCAATACCAGTACGAATGCTATTTCTTCGTTGCGGACTGGCATGCGTTGACGACCGGTTATGCGGATACCTCGCGTTTGGAGGAGTACGT